>JBATKC010000143.1:0-7857 GCA_049669065.1 Gammaproteobacteria bacterium | reverse complement strand
CACTCAGACAGAGGTTGCAGACCGGCTGCACCTCTCCGAGCGCAGCCTGAGGCGCAGACTGGCGGCAGAATCGACCTCGTACCGGAAGCTGCTCAACCAGGTCCGCGAAACCCTGGCACGGGCCTATCTGCTGGATACCGGGCTGCGTGTAGAAGAGATCGCCGAACGCCTCGGTTACAGCGATGCGGCCAACTTCAGCCACGCGTTCAGACGCTGGACCGGCACCTCGCCCGGCCGATTCCGCTCCGGAGCCCGGCCGGTCACCGCACGTAGACAGTCTTGATGTTTACAAACTCGCGGATACCGAACACGCCAAGCTCCCGTCCATAACCGGATTCCTTGATGCCGCCAAAGGGGAGCCTCGGGTCGGAGCGGACAAAATCATTGACGAAGCAGCAACCGGCCTGCAGCTGTGTTTGTGCGATCTCGGTACCGCGTTCGATATCAGCGGTAAACACCGCCGCGCCCAGACCGAAGATCGTGTCGTTGGCGATCATGATGGCCTCGGCCTCGTCGGCCGCACGGATCAGCGTCGCCACCGGACCGAACAACTCCTCGTGATAAGCGGGCATGCCGGCGCTGACCCCGGTCAACAGCGTCGGTGGATAGAACGCACCCGGCAGATCCGGGATCTCGCCGCCGAGCGGGCAGCTAGCGCCCGCCTCGATGCTCCGCGTGACCTGATCATGGAGTTCGTCGCGCAGATGCGCACGAGCCATCGGCCCGAGATCCATCTCCTCGTCCATCGGGTCGCCAAATCGCTTCGCTGACATGGCTTCGATCAGCCGTTGCTGGAACTCATCGAAGACCTCGGCGACCACGATGAATCGCTTTGCGGCGATACAGCTCTGGCCGGTGTTCTGCAGCCGGCCGGTCACACAAGCCGCCACCGCCAGTTCCAGATCCGCGTCGGCCAGCACCACATAGGGGTCGCTGCCGCCAAGCTCCAGCACGCTCTTTTTCAACATCTGCCCGGCCTGCGAAGCTACTGCCTGGCCCGCCGGCGTGCTCCCGGTCAGAGTCACGGCCGCGACGCGCCGATCCTCGATCACCGAGTGGACCTGCGCGCTACCGATAACGAGCGTGCGGAACAGATGATCAGGGAAACCCGCTGCCCGGAAGATGGCCTCGATCGCCAGCGCGCAGCCATAGACATTGCTGGCATGTTTGAGGATGCCGGCGTTGCCGGCCATCAGCGCCGGCGCAGCGAAGCGGAATACCTGCCAGAACGGGAAATTCCACGGCATGACCGCGAGCACCGGACCGATGGGCTCGTAAGCGACGAAGCTGCGACTGGCCTCGGTCTCGATCTCATCGGGCGTCAGGAATCCAGCCGCATGCTCTGCGTAGAAATCGCAGGCCACCGCGCATTTCTCGATTTCGCCGCGAGCCTGGGCAATCGGTTTGCCCATCTCCCGTGTCATCAGCGCCGCATATTCCTCGCTGGATTCACGCAGGATCACCGCGGCACGGCGCATCAGAGCCGCCCGCTCCTCGATATCGGTGCGCCGCCACTCGCGCCAGGCCAGGCACACTTCATCGAGCGCCGACTCTACCTCGGTTTCGTCCATGGGCCGGTAAACCTTGATCAGTTCACCGGTCGCAGGATTGATGCTTTCGATGGCCATGCTGATTGCTCTCCAGATACTGGGTTTCAGAATCTCAGCGCCGCGGACCAAGCGGCCAGCGCTCTACCCCCTGTGCCCGCTGACTTGATTTGTCCGGAACCGGGATCAATACTCTTTTTCTGCCTAGCGCCCGGCGCGACGGGTTCCTCGGCCGCCACACGGGTCGTCTCGATGTTTCAGGGGATTCTGATGACAAAAGATAACAGAAGCAGGTTTTCCCGTCGTTCGTTCCTGGCCGCCCTTGGCGCCACCGCCGCAGGGATCAAATTCTCGCCCCAGCTGGCCCTCGCGGAGGAGCCGCCAAAGCTGAATTTCTACAACTGGGACACCTACATCGGCGAGGACACGCTGGACAATTTCCGTGATGCCACCGGCATCGACGTGACCATGGACCTGTTCGCTGACAACGACGAGTTGTTTGCCAAGCTGAAGGGCGGTAATCCGGGCTACGACGTGATCGTGCCAACCAACGATTACGTAGAAAGGATGATCACTGCCGGCATGCTTGTGCCGCTGGACCAGGGCCGCATCGCCAACGTCAAGAACATAGACCCGACCTTCCGCGACGCAGCATTTGATCCTGGGCGCAGATACAGCCTGCCTTACATGTGGGGCACTATCGGGATCGGCTATCGCAAGTCACGCGTGGATAGCGTGCCGGACTCGTGGAAGTGGGCGTTCGACTCAGATCGTTATGCGCGCAAGATTGCACTGATGGGTGACGCCCCCACGGTGATCCAGATGGGCATGAAGTATCTGGGTTATCCGCTAAACGATACCGACCCGGCACACATCAGGCAGGTCGAAGAATTGCTGATCAGGCAGAAACCCAACGTGCTCGTTTTCGCCGAAGACAACGGGCAGGATCTGCTGCTTTCAGGCGAGGTCGATGTCGTGATGGAATGGAACGGCGATATTCTCCAGGTGATGGAGGAGGACGACGACATCGGATACGTCGTGCCGAAAGAAGGCGGACTCCTGTGGCAAGACTGCCTGTGTATCCCCACCGGAGCGCCGCACCCGGAGAATGCTCACGTCTTTATCAACTACATCCTCGATGCCGAGGCGGGCGCCGAGATCGCCAACTTCATTCAATACGCCACGCCGAATGCGGCGGCACGCAAGCTGCTGCCGGCCGAATACAACACCAACCCGGCTATCTTCCCGTCGCAGGAGACGATCGAGCGCTGTGAGGTGGCGACCTATAACGGCGCCGAGTACACACGGATGATCGACGAGGCCTACACCCGGATCATGGCATCCTGACCCGGACCCGGCCGAGGGGCCCGGACTACCGCGTCCCTTAGCGGAGCACACCATCGTGGACAGCTGGCGCAAGAACCCGCTCGTATTCTGGGTCTTCGCCGTTCCGCCCGCCGTCTGGCTGCTGCTGTTCTTCCTCACACCGCTGGCCCTGATCTGGGTATTCAGTTTTGGGGAAAAAAGTGGCCTCATCGATGTCCACATCACCTGGACCGCCGACAACTACATGCGGGCACTGGACCCGCTATATCTGCAGATCTTCCTGAAGTCGTTCTGGTTCGCCGGCATCACGACCGCGATCTGTCTGGTGGTAGGATTCGTCATTGCCATCGCGATCACGTTCGCACCGGGGCGACACCGGCCGATCCTGCTGTTGCTGGTGATGCTGCCGTTCTGGACCAACCTGCTGATCCGGACCTACGCGCTGATCGCGATCCTGCGCACCAAGGGCACCGTCAATGCCGCGCTGGAACAGTTCTGGGACTGGGGTAACGGACTGCTGGCCCTGCTGGGGGTCGAGCATCTGCAGCTGCTTGGCGACCGGTTCGAGCCACTGCATCTGCTGTATAACAATTTCGCCGTCGTCGCAGGACTCGTCTACGTGCATCTGCCGTTTATGGTGCTGCCCTTGTACGCGGCGCTGGATCGAATGGACCGATCCTACATCGAGGCCAGCCTCGATCTGGGCGCCAGCCAGCTGCGCACCTTCCGCTCCGTTGTCATCCCGCTGGCTGCCCCCGGCATCATCTCCGGCGTGATCATCACATTCGTGCCGGCCCTGGGTTCGTTCCTGACCCCGGACCTGCTCGGCGGGACCGACAGCCAGATGATCGCCAACGTAATAGAGCGCCAGTTCAAGTCGGCCAATGACTGGCCGTTCGGTGCCGCCTTGTCGTTTATCCTGATGTACATCACGTTCTTTGCCATCGCATTGCGCTCCGTGTGGTCGGCCCGGCGTGACGCGCGCGAGGCGCTCGTGTGAGAGGCGCGCAACGCAGCCGCGGACCGCTGGACTATAGTCGCCGGCTGTGGATGCGGATAACGCTGTGGCTGAGCTTTGCCTTTCTCTACGCCCCGATCGCGATCCTTGTCGCCTACAGCTTTAACGACAGCAGACGCAACATCGTCTGGCGCGGATTCACGCTCAAGTACTACGAACGGGCCTGGAACAACGACTCGCTGATCCAGGCCTTTACCAACAGCCTGGCCATCGCCTTTTTCAGCACCCTCTTCAGCGTGCTGCTGGGTATGCTGACGGCGGTATTGCTGTGGCGTTTTCGCTTCCCGGCCAAAGCACCCTTCGAGGGCACGGTGTCGTTACCGATCATCATCCCCGAGATTTGCATGGGCGTCGCGATGATGGCCTTCTTCACACGCATCGGATGGCCGGTCGACCTGCCGTGGCCGCTCAACCTGGGCGCGATCACCATCGCCCACATCTCCTTCAGCTTCCCCTTTGTCGCGATGGTGGTCCGGGCCCGCCTGGCCCGTTTCAACCGCGAACTGGAAGAAGCCGCGAGAGATCTGGGCGCAAGTGAGTGGCAGGCGTTCCGGGACGTGCTGCTACCCTATATGAAGCCGGGCCTGATCGCCGGTGCGTTGCTGGCCTTTACCCTCTCGCTGGACGACTTCGTCATCACTTTTTTCACTGCAGGCCCGGAAACGGTCACCTTCCCGGTCAAGGTCTATTCGATGGTGCGTTTCTCGGTCACCCCGGAGGTCAACGCCGCCTCGACCGTGCTGCTGCTGATCACGCTGGTGCTAACCACCACGGCGATCCTGTTGCAGAACCGGAGTGGCAGGGACTGAGCTCAGGAGCACCATGAACGGCAACTCGCCCATCATCTCGATCAACAGCGTCAGCAAATCGTTCCCCGGTGGTGTACAGGCCGTAGAGAACGTCGATCTGGAGATCTGCGAGGGCGAGTTCTTTGCCTTGCTCGGGCCATCGGGCTGCGGCAAGACGACGCTGTTACGCATCCTCGCCGGGTTCGAGACTCCGTCCACCGGTGATGTGTTTATCGACGGCAGCAACATGCACGGTGTGGCGCCTAACCGGCGACCGGTAAATATGGTATTCCAGTCCTACGCTGTGTTCCCGCATATGACCGTGGCCGACAACGTCGCCTACGGCCTCAGAGTCAGCGGCACTGACCGTAGCGAGATCTCCGGCCGTGTCCAGGACGCGCTGGAGCTGGTGCAGCTTGGCGAATACGGCACGCGCCAGCCGGGCCAGCTTTCGGGTGGCCAGGTGCAACGCGTCGCGCTGGCCCGGGCGCTGGTCAAGAAGCCGCGGGTGCTGTTACTTGACGAGCCGCTGTCGGCGCTTGACGCCAAGCTGCGCGAGACCATGCAGATGGAACTGGTCCGGCTGCAGGATACCGTCGGCATCACCTTTATCATCGTCACCCATGATCAGAACGAGGCCTTGTCGATGGCCGACCGGATCGCGGTGATGGATCAGGGCAAGGTCCTGCAGGTGGCCGGGCCCGGCGAGCTTTACGAGTATCCCCGCGACCGTTTTGTCGCCGAGTTTATCGGCAAGACGAATCTGTTCGAGGGCACCAACGTGGGTTGGGAATCGGGCACGCTGAGCCTGCTCGTGAACGGGCTCGGGCGGATCGAACTGCCCTGCGCCGAACATCTTCGTCACGATGTGGGGCTCGCAGTACGGCCGGAGAAAATGCTGTTGATGGAACAGCGGCCGGAGCATGGCTATCTTGCCTTTGAGGCCGAAGTCGAGAAAATCGCGTACTACGGCAGCGAGAGCCGGGTGTTCCTCGCCACCGCCCGCGGGCTGGCTCTGGAAGTCAGTATCCGCAACGATACCCGGACGGCGGCCGACGAGCAGATCTCGGGGCGGCGCTGGGTGGTATGGCGGCCCGAAGACACACTCATACTGCCCGACTGATCCTGTCGTCCGTGCAAGAATGGTCGAAAGCACGCCACGGGCCGGTGCCACGGCCGCCGCCGTGGGCGGGACCGGACCCGCGCCTGAACATCGTTTGTTGTGGAGTCACAGATGCCAACCGTGTTGCAACAGGTCCTGACTTCTCTGGCCATCGTCGGGCTGGTCATCTCTGCGATCATCTCCTACCTGAAGATCAACAAACTCTGGGGGCGGAGACATATCAAGGAGGTAGCCGAAAGCATCTCGGTGGTGGCGGCCATCCTCAGCCTTTTCACCACGCTGCCATTTCTGATCAAGTTCGTCGTCATCGATAAAGACTATGTGGCGGCCGGCAAATTCCTGCTCAGCCTGCTGGTGTTCTTTGTATTCTTTCTCGTGGGCATCGGTTTCTGGGTCAAGCGGCACGAACCGCTCGGTCTGTGGCGGATGATGCGCAAGGCCATCGCCACCGAGCGCGGCGAACTCACCTATCTGATCCACTCGTTTACAAAGCCAAGAGAAGCGCCGGCGATCTTGCGCATCCTGCGTCTGGTTTCGCTGGTCGACCGTCACCTGGATCAGCGTGAGATAGAAATCCTGGAGAGCGTCGCGCGGCCCTGGGGCATCCATCCCGATGAACTGACCGCCGGGCCGGAGAGTACAGAGAACACAGACATCGGCGAGGTCCGCGATGCCTTCACCGACTATCTGGCGATGAAACCCGACCACACCCAGGTTGAGAAGGTCGTGGATCTTGTCCGCTTCATGGTCCACGCCGATCGCCAGGTCAGCACTGACGAGGCGCTGGTGCTGGATGAGGTCAGCGGTGCCGCCAGAGCCTATCTGAGCGCGACCGGTGCAGGAGCGGTGGTATTCGAGGTGCTGCTCGTGCCGCAGAGAACCGGAGACTTCGATCGTGCCGGGGAATTGATCGTGGATCCCGTGCTGCATCCCCGGGCCGGCGGTGAGGCCTTCGTGGCCGGAACGTATTTTTCGGAGTCGTTTGCTCGCGCCATCTGCGATCGGTTCCGTCAGCGCGATTTTTTTAGCACAGTTGAACATCGGGCAGTCGAAACGCAGACAGCCGAAGCGGAGGTCACCTCGACGGAAATCGAGCAACAAGCAGGACGCTGAACCCGATTTTCTTGCGCGGGATCACGGACAACCTTTCGCCGACTTAACTTAATCCGCTTCGGCTTTTACTTAGTTGTCGTTCCCATCTTGAACCACCGGCAAGCGCGCCGGATCGGATTTCATCGTCTCGTGGCCATATTTCCACCATCGCTGTTCTCGCAAGCCGCTGATTTTCTTTGTTGTTCACTGCAACACAGATGCCAACAAATGTTCAGCCCGGCAACCGTGCTACCAGAAACCAAAAAGTTATTGTTCGACTCAAGTCTGTTTTTTTTTTAAATTGGGTTATAACAGGGGCTCGGCGAATCTGGATCAGACTCGTCGAAGTAGGGGGAGGACACTGTTGCGGGCTGGACGCGCGCCACGCAGCAAAGTCCCGGATTCAAAACTGGCAAGCGACGGACGAACATCACCCAGGGTCCCGGGATCCGGTGGTCGTGGGTAAGTCGTGGCTGGTTTTCGTGAATTGCAACATGTCGGTCTTTTTGGCTTTCAGTTTTGGCGCGAGCCTTTTGAGGGGGTTAGGTGTGAACAAGAGTCCAATTTCTACCGTACTGCTGTCAGCGGTATTTGCGGTATTTGTCGGCGTGGCCTCGGGCTGCGGTGGCGGATCCACCAGTTCATCCGTTGCTGCTGGCGCCAGCGCCAAGCCGTCGCCGGACGACTCCGGCGTCCAGATCGGCGGGCCGAAGGACACCTTTGAACTGGCCTCCACCGGCGCGGTCAAGCCCACCGTCAAATGGGTCAGGAACATACACGACAAGTTCGTTGCTGAACCCGACATCAAGGGCGAGCAGCAGTACATCATCATGTTCGACGAGGCCCCCGCCGTGACCTACGAGGGCGGCGTCAAAGGGTATCCGGCCACCACGCCCGGATCCGCGGCGCCTGAGTCGGCCCGCAAAGCCAGCGCCCCGGGCGCCGCCAAGGGTAGCGCCAAGC
>JBATKC010000142.1:0-1708 GCA_049669065.1 Gammaproteobacteria bacterium | reverse complement strand
CAATGGATCTATGAGCGCGGTCCCGAGCAGATGACCGTGATCGTGCATTTTGATCAGGACACCGTGTCGATGATCGAGGAAGTGCCAAAAGACTGAGTTGATGCGGGGCCAGGCCCCGGCCCCGGGCAAACAGGGAGGCCGCAGCCCGACAGTAGCCGCTGTGCGGCGCAGGGCCGATTGTACTCGGCTTCGCCTGGATCTCAATGTCAGATCATGCAAGAGTTCAGCGCGCGTGATGGCCTCGATTTGGATCTTAATAAGAATCAGGATCGGATTTTTTCTGGAAGAAAGTTGAAGCGCTTGATTGTCTGCCGGCATCACCGGGTCCGGTATCACCGGATCTGGATTGGTGTTGCGGCATTGCTTTGGCTGTCGACGGGTTCTGCGCTCGCCTACGATGTGCTTGAATTCGACGTCGCGGGCGTAGAACGCAGTGCTCGGGTGTATCCGGGCGAACACGCCGACACCACTCCCGCGCCGTTGGTGTTCGTGTTCCACGGCCGCGGCGACAACGAGCGCAACTTCTCACGGGCCATAAAACTGCATGATGACTGGCCGGAGGCCACCGTGGTCTATCCACGCGGCCTGATACGAGATGACGAGGCCGGCATGCGCGGCTGGTGGGGCTCGGCCAGCAAGGACGATGTCAACCACGACCTGCAGTTTGTCGATCTCATGCTCGAAAAATTGCCGCAGCGATACAGCGTGGATCCTGCCCGCATCTATGTCGCCGGGTTCTCCAATGGCGGCAGATTCACATTCATCCTGCTGGCGCAAAGGCCCGATACGTTTGCCGCTTTTGTACCCATCGGTGCTGTTTCTCCTGAGCTCGCCGGCGCCGTGCGCCCAAGGCCGGTGATGTACCTGTTCGGGCGCAATGAGCCGCGCAAGTATCAGACTCACTGGACAGAGACCGTGGTGGCGCTGGTGCGCTTGAACGGTGGCACGGGGGAAAAACGGGAGTGGGCTCCAGGGTTCACCGAGTATCTGAGCGCAGACGGCCGGGCACAGACGATCATCAGCCTGTATGACGCCGGGCATGTCTGGCCGTACAAGGGCAACGAAAACATCATCCGGTTTTTCGATGCGCATCGACTGATGCCGGACGACAGCGGTTGATGAGACAGGGGAATTGCAAGCGGCCGGTCCGGCCGCAGTGCGTCCGCGAAAACGAACGCCAGACCGCAAAACCGACAGTTATAGTGAACTGTCCCCACCAAAGCCAAATGCCTACATGGCCTTTGAATAGGTAAACTGTCCCCGAAATTGGCATCATCCATTCAGCTGGAGATCAGGCCATGTACGAAAGCCTTGCCCTGATCGCTGGTTTCGCGCTGCTCTACAGCTTCATCGCCGGCGGCATCGACCGGACCTGGATCAGTGGGCCGATCTTATTTACCGCGTTCGGCCTGCTGATCGGCCCCACCGGATTCGGTCTGCTGTCGTTTGAGGCTGATCGGGAAGGGCTGAGGACGCTGGCGGAGCTGACGTTGGCGCTGGTGTTGTTCAGCGACGCGGCTGGCGCCGATCTGAAGGTGCTGCGCAAGACCGCCTGGCTGCCGACGCGATTGCTGTTAGTCGGTCTGCCGCTGACTATCGCGCTGGGTTACTTCGTCGCAACGCTGCTCAACGTGGAGCTGTCGGTGTTCGAGCTGGCGCTCGTGGCGACGATGCTGGCGCCGACGGACGCCGCGTTGGGACAGGCGGT
>JBATKC010000141.1:0-3148 GCA_049669065.1 Gammaproteobacteria bacterium | reverse complement strand
GATGCGCCAGCCGGGATCAGGGTCAATGGCCAGCCAGCCGCCGACTTGCCAGAGTCGCTGGATACAGTTCTGGACTCGGCGAACGCGCTCTTCATGGGGGAGTTTGCTTTCCAGAAAGGGCGTATTGGCCTGTTTGCTGACGTCATTTATTACGATGGCACGGACAAGACCAGCCGCACCGGGCCTCTCGGTGAGCAGCGTAAAGTTGAAGTCAAAGAGCGTGTATGGCTTGTCGAGTACGGCGCAGGTTTTGAGCTGGTGAACTGGAATCTTGGCGAGCGTGACAACTCGCCCACGCTCACCTTGAGCCCCTATGCCGGCTTCCGCTATTTCCACGACCCGATCAGGGTGACGGTTCCTCCCGGTCCGGTGTTCCCGGGTGTCAACGTTAAGCGGACCGTTGAGATCAACACGCCCCTCGTGGGCGCCAAGGCATTGCTGACGCTATCGGACAGATGGACCCTGGCCGCGGGCGGTGACTATGGTGTGTGGGATGACGGTGAGGTTGATGAAACCTGGCAGTACATCGGGACCCTGAATTACCACTTCGCGATAAAGGGGGTGTCGACCGAAGTATTCGTCGGTTACCGCAAGCTCAAGCTCGATCTGGAAAATGACGCGGGTGAAGATCTTGAAATTGATGTTGAGCTCAAAGGGCCAGTCATCGGGTTCGGGGTGGGCTGGTGATGTGAGGAGATCGTCTGGCGCCGACATTTTGGCCGCCCATGGACTTGTCACATCAAAAAAAGGGTAGCAGCGATATAGCCGTAACCCAAGAATGAATTCCGATTGTGACCGCGACACTTGGGCGTTCATCTATTCGCCGCAGATGCTGCCGGGCCTGTCTTCGCGCGATACCGGCAATATGACGAAAAACGCAGACGGCGGGGGTGACGCCGTATTTTGGCCCCAAGGTACCCAAAGGGGTGGAGGCAAACTGGATCCCGACATCGGGCAAAAATCCCTATGCGATGTTTTGCTTCTACGGTCCCGAGGAGGCCTTTTACAACAAGACCTTCAAGCTTTCGGACGTGGAATTGGTTGAGTAGCCAAGAGCGCGAAAGGAACAGTTGGTGCCGGTCACAGCTTTATGGTTTGTTGAGGACTGTTGTTTGCCAATGACACCATCGAAGATCCAATAAGCGATACAGCTATGATCGGCACCAAAATTGAGGAATTGTTTCAAGCGCAAGCCCATCGAACCCGACGAGCGCCGGCTCGTGCTACTCTCAGCGTCTGGCCGGGTCCGCCGCGCTTTGGTCGCTAGAGAAGTTGGCGTTTGGGTAGACTCCTCACTAGATCGGGTCAGGCGGGCCCGGCCTCTCGATACGCAGATCCGATTAACGGTCCTGCCGTTTCCGGAGAGTCCACGAGATGACGCCAAAAATCCTGAGCCGTGCATGCCTGCTGCTGCTCTTTCTGCTGTCCGCTGCGTCGTTCGCCGCAGACGCGGAAGAGGCCGCGCGGCTATATCAGGCGGAACAATGGTCGGAAGCCGCAACCGCGTATCAGGCAGTGATCGAAACGCAGCCGCAGAATGCGCAGGCGCATTATCGGCTCGCCGTAGCGTTGCGTCATCTGGGCCGCTACGACGAAGCCGGCATCCAACTCGATCAGGCTGCCGCTGCCGGCGTGCCTCCGTCATTTGCGGAGGCGGAACGGGCTCGGCTGGAAGCCGCCGCGGGTGATGGTCCCGGCGCCGTTGCGGCGTTGACTCGAGCCGCCGAGGCAGGCTTCGCCAATCCTGCCGCGATTACCGATGACGCGGTGCTGGCGGCCCTGAGCGATCAAGGCGGATTCGACGCTGCGCTCGAGCGTGTACGTCGTAACGCCGCCCCTTGCCAGGTCGACCCGGTGTTTCGCCAGTTCGACTTTTGGGTCGGTGACTGGGAGGTCAAGGGCGCCGACGGCACGGTTTACGGTCATAACCGGATCGATAACGCGGAGCAGGGTTGTGTACTGGTGGAGCACTGGACCGGGTCTACTGGCAATACCGGCCAGAGCATCAATTTCTACGATGCCCATGCCGGTGAGTGGGTGCAGGTCTGGAACGGTCTGGGCATTCAGATCGAGATGCGTGGCGGACTCGAACAAGGATCGATGGTGCTGACCGGGGAAATCCATTACCTGGCCAGTGGCGACCACCGGCGCTTCCGCGGCACCTGGACCCCGCTGGACGGCGGTGTGGTGCGGCAGTTCTTTGAGGAATCCACCGACGGCGGCGCAAGCTGGACGACCTGGTTCGAAGGCTTTTACCACCCGGTAAAACCTCCGGCGCCACAAGTGCCCACCCTCGAGCCCTGAATCAGGCAGGACGCGGGCGCCGCATGGGTTAAAATCAGGGGCCCATGCAACCCCGAAATCCCTTTCTGATCGACGGCCGTCCTGCAGGACCGGTCGCACGCTTCCTGACCGCGGTCGTGGCCGTGGTAGTCCTTGCTGTGTCTATCCTGTTTGGATTTATCTTTTTCCTGTCGGCGCTCGCCGCGGCCGCGATCGTCGGTATCGTGCTGTGGATAGTCTCCCGGCGCAGGCCGACGGTGCGCATGCCGCCGAGTTCTGGCAACACCCTGGAAGGCGACTTTGAAGTCCTGGACCCGGGTCAGTCGAAACAGGAGCGGCCGAAGCAATGAAGAAGTCGTATCGCAGACTGCGCAGACGCCCTTTGTTTACGCCGGTGTGGCTGTCACTGCTCGGCGGGATCGCTTTCTTGCTGGCCAGCAGCTGGGTCTGGAATTCACTGGGCACGACCACCGCGATCCTGGTGCGTCACGCGGAAACAGACGGCGTGGGACCCGAGCGTCAGCTCAGCGCCGAGGGGCTCGAGCGTGCCACGATGCTGGCCGCGATGCTCAAAGACGTGCCGCTGAGCGCGATCTATGTGACCGAACTGCCCCGCACCCGCGCCACCGGCGAGGCCGTGGCGACCACGACAGGCGCTGAATTGATAGAGGTGCCCGCGGCGGACACGGCAAAGCTGGCGCGGTTGTTGAAACGTCGCAAAGATCAGGTGGTGCTGGTCATCGGTCACAGCAACACGCTGCCGGATCTGGTCGCGCGGCTGGGCGGTCCGCCGACTAGCCTCGACGAGAGCGATCACGCTCAGCTGCTGGTGCTGACCACTGGCTGGCTCGAGCGTACCCAGATC
>JBATKC010000140.1:0-5462 GCA_049669065.1 Gammaproteobacteria bacterium | reverse complement strand
CTCTGTACCCGTACGCCCGGGTGCTCGCCGAGCAGCGCACTCAACCCGAGCGCTATTTCCGCGCCTATCTCTGCTCGGGCGTCACCGCCGTTTTTGATGTCGGCGGCTATCCCTGGACCTGGTCTCTGCGCGAGCTCGCCGAACACAATCCTTATGCGCCGCATGTGAGCGCCGCCGGTCCGTTGGTCAGCCAGGTCATCCCGCCGGCCCTGTCGCTGCCAGCGGAGAAGATGTTCATTAGTCTGGCCGATAGTGAAGCTGGCCGGGCCGCAGTGCGCTATCTGGCGGCGAACAGCACTGACGCGGTCAAGCTCTGGTTTATCCAGCCAGCCCGGGACATGCAGGCAGAGATCGATGCACGCGTCAGGGCCGTGGGTGAAGAAGCGCGGCGTCAGCGGGTGCCGTTCATCGTCCACGCTACCGAATTGCGTCAGGCGCAGACCGCAGTGGAGGCGGGTGCCCGTGCGTTGGTCCACAGCGTAGAGGATCGGCTCGTGGACCAGGCGTTCATAGATGCGATGATCGCCGCCGATGTGATCTACACTCCGACCCTCACCGTGCGCGGCGGCTATCTGCGGATGTTCGACGCAGCGTTCAGCGGCGAGCCTCCCGAGGTAGAAGATCCCAATCAATGCGTGGATCAGGGCACGCTCGACAAGATTGCCCGATCGGCCGAGGTGCGCGAGTATCTGCGCATGGACGAGGAACAGTATGCAGCCTACCGCGCCAGGGCCACCGGCAAGGCCGAGACGCTGGCGATGAATCTGAAGACGCTGTACGAAGCTGGCGTCACCATCGCCATGGGTACCGACGCCGGCAATCCGCTTACCGTCCCTGGCCCATCGGTGTTTGCCGAGATGGAGGCGATGCAGGCAGCCGGCATGCCCGCGCCTGCAGTGATCACCGCCGCGACACTAAACGGGGCCAGGGCCATGGGCCGCGCGGCTGATATCGGCACGGTCGAGAACGGCAAGGTTGCCGATCTGCTGATCCTGACAGCGGATCCGACCGCTGACGTGGCCAATTTCCGTCGTCTGGAGGCGGTGATCCGAGACGGCGTCTATCATGAGCAATCCAGCTTGAGAAGGAACCAAATCCGTGTGGGCCAGGGGCAATGACTAAACCCATCGACAACTGTTTCTGGGTGCTGCCTGAGGTGCTGATGGCCGGTGAGCATCCAGGCGGCGAAAACGAAGATGAGACGCGACGACGACTGCGGCGTTTCTTGTTTGCCGGCGTGACCCAATTTATCGATCTGTCCGACAAGGGCGAACGAGACAGTTACGAATCCTTGCTGCACAAAGAAGCCGAGTTGTTCGATGCCGAGGTGGTCTATAGCCATCACCCGATCCGCGATAAGGGGATTCCGCGAAGCCCGGTACAGATGAGCGCGGTGATCCGCGAAATCAGCGACGTGATGGCGGCGCGCAGGGTCACCTATGTCCACGCCGCCAGGGGCGTGGGTCGCACTGGCCTGGCGGCCGGGTGCTATCTGGTGGAATGCGGGCTCGACGGAGATCGCGCGCTTCGCAAACTGAAGATCCTCTACAGCGACATGGAGTGCAGCGCATGGGAACCGCGTATTCCGGAGACCGATCAGCAGGCGGACTATGTGCGCCAATGGCGCCCTGAAGATAGTTGAGCTCCAGGACGATGGATCAGGATCACCCTGCAAATCCGGGCTGGCCGAAAGAAGTCTCTATTTCGCGGATCGTGGATCAACTCGCCGAGCCGGTGGAACAGGTGTTCCGTCGCATGATGCGCGAGCCCCGGCGCTCCCGTGAAGAGCTGCGGCGCCTGGTCGCCTTGCATCTGGTGCGTCTGGAGACGGCCTCGCGCGCAAGCGATTTTATCGATGCACCTCTCGCCGGCCACATCGCCAACCTCTGCCATCGTCTGATCGATACGGTCGCGCCGCCGGTGGAGGAGGATCATCGGCGGATAGTGCAGGCGGCGGTACTCTATTTCGCGCTCGAGCAGGATGTCGAAAGCGATACGGATTCGCTGATCGGACTGGACGACGACCGCCAGGTTGTGAATGCGGTATGCCGGGAGCTGGGTATCGACACGGACCGGCCCCTGGACACTTGAGCGCTCTGCGAGCGCGACAAGTCGCGCCCTTATCCTGCTTCTTCCCGGACGCGATCCTTGACCTGCTGACGTAACAGCTCGCGCTCGAAGGTGAGTCGGTAGGCGAGGTAATACTGCATCACGCGGCGTACGTAATTGACCGTTTCGCTGCCGATGCTCTTGCGGACCTCCAGCTCTACATTGCCGAACCACTTGTCAGGGTCGAGATCATTGGCTGCGGCGCGGCGACGCAGCTGGCGGATCCGGGTGCCGCCCGCGTTATAGCTGGCCAGCGCGAGCAGCCACTGATCAACCGGATCGATCCTGCCGTCGTCGAATTCATCAGCCAGCTGTCGCATGTAGCGGGCGCCAGCGCGTACGTTACCATCTATGGAGCGGAAGTCTTTCACGCCGACGGACCTCGCCGTGCTCGGCAACACCTGCATCAGCCCGACTGCGCCGGCCCGGCTGACGGTGGCATTGTTAAACCGTGATTCCTGAAAGGCCTGCGCCGCCAGCTGCAGCCAGTCGAAGCCATACTCGTCCGCGTACTTCCGGAACACATCGGCATTGGATGTGAGCATCGCGATACGGCCGTTGGTCAGAGCGCCGGCCAGCCGCTTGGGGTTGTCCAGATAGCGGTTGCGGATCACGTTGCCGGTTTCCGTGCCGATCCGGTTGTTGCTTACGAAGTCATCGAGGATCTCGGCGAGCTGCGGGCTACGCTTGCGGAAGGCCCAGGCGATCTCTCCCCCCTCGCGTACCGCGAGCCCTTCATGCAAACGCAGATCCGGGTAGATATGCTGCCAAAACTCGGCGATGTAGTCGTCACAGACGGTGATTCCGATCAGCCCTTCGGCGGTCATCTCCAGCAGGTCGTCGGCCTCGAATACCTCATGCGCCTCGACGATGATGATCGGTTCCAGCCCTGCGGCCTCGAGCTCCCGACTGACCCGGCGCAGGCTGTCATGGTAGGAGCTGGAGGCCCGCACCACCACCTCGCGCCCGGCCAGATCCTCGATCGAGGTCAGCGGCTGAGCCAGCGGACCGCTGACGATGATTTCGCGCACGCCCGTCACGATGGGCCTGGTGAACTGAATCGAATCGAGCCGGGCTTCGGTGACGGTCAGTCCGCCGGCCGCGATGTCCGCCTGGCCGGAAACGACCGCCGGCAGCAGGCGATCACGCGTCAGCGGTACAGCAATCACCTTGATCCGGTTCGATCCCTTGAGGCCAAACTTGCGATTGACAAATTTCTCAAGGATCCGGATCGCTTCGGCCACGGTCCCGGATTGTCGGCCGTCCCTGATGTAATAGAAGAAACCGCTGTTCGGGACTGCTATCCGGATCAGCCGTCGCTCGCGCATACCGTCAACATCCCCGGTCCAGGTATCGAGCAGCGACATCACGTTGGCCGGCGCCCGCAGCGCGGCGGTCTCCGCCGGATCGTGAGCCAGCGGGGATGAATGTTCGGGCTCCGACTGGCCGCAGGCGAGCAGGCCGCAGCTGAACAGAGCGAGCGTGCACCGGGTCAGGCTGCGGCCCTGGCTGTTCAACACAGGCGGCCAGATACGGTCACGCTGGGAGCAGCAGGCTGCGCAGACCATAGGCGATCAGCAGCCACACGCCGAGACTGCCGCCCCAGAGCAGCGCAAACCAGCCGAATCGTCGCCAGATAGAGGACGTTGCGGGCGCGTCGCGACCGGCAGCTTTAGTGCTGATATCCGGCATCGGCGCTAACTTTGCCCCTGAACACCCAGTACACGTAACCGGTATAGGCAAGGATGATCGGCAGCATGATGACCGCGCCTACCAGCAGCAGGCTCTGGGAATTCGGTGCCGCCGCGGCGTCGCGGAAAGTCAGGGAGTACGGCACCAGGTAGGGGTAGATGCCGACCATCAAGCCGATGAAACCGAGCAGGAACAGCCCCGCCGCGAGCAAGTGCGGCGTGTAGGTATCGCCGCGTTTGATCGAACGGATCAGCTGCCAGAAACAGACGAGCACGAGTAACGGGATCGGGGTCAGAGGCAGCAGCCGCGACCAGTCGACATCCGGATACCGCAGACCCCAGCGATCGGCGGCCGCCGCATCCAGCGCAGGCACCCAGAAGCTGACGATCAGCATCATGATCAGCACGATCACGGCCGCAGTCACTGCGACCTGTCGTACCCAGACCAGCAGCGGGCCCTCGGTCTTTATCGTCAGCCAGGTGGCGCCCAGCAGCACATATCCCCACACCAGTGAGCAACCGACGACAAAACTGAACGGCGTCAGCCAGTCGAACATGGTGCCGGCAAAGCGGCCGTTCTCCAGATCGATGCCCTGGACCACCGCGCCGAGCACCAGCCCCTGAGAAAAGGTCGCCACCACCGAGCCCCAGTGGAAGGCCTGGTCCCAGATGCGCCGGCCGGAATCCGAGGCTTTGAAGCGGAACTCGAACGCCACGCCGCGGAAGATCAGCGCGATCAGCATAAAACCGATGGGCATGTAGACCGCCGGCATCAGCGCCGCATAGGCCTTCGGGAACGCCGCAAACAGACCGCCGCCACCGAGGATCAGCCAGGTCTCGTTGCCGTCCCAAACCGGCGCGATGGAGTTCATCATCACGTCACGGTCCTGGTCATGGCTGGCGAAGGGGAACAGGATCCCGACGCCGAGGTCGGCACCGTCGAGAAAGATGTACATGAATACGGCGACCGCCAGCAGCCCTGACCACACCAGCGGAAGGTCTATCCACTCCATACTCGTCTCCTGCGTCTGACTACTGCCAGCGCAAAGCTCAGGCCTGGGCCGGATTACTGCGCTTTAGCGGAAGCGCCGAGCCTCTGACGGGCCCATCCGGATGGCCGCTTTCCGGTTGTGGCGGTCCTTCCGGCCCCTTCCGCGCCAGTTTCACCATGTAATAAGCGCCGGCCGCAAACACGATGGCGTAGACAAAGATAAACACGATCAGCGACGTCCCGACCGCCGAGGCGGTCACCGGTGACACCGCGTCGGCGGTCCTGAGCAGCCCGTAGACCACGTAGGGCTGGCGGCCGACCTCTGCGGTGATCCAGCCGGTGATCACAGCGACGAAACCGGCCGGCAAAGCCAGCAGGCAACAGCGCAGGAACCAGCGCGCATGATCCAGCTTTTTGCGGAGCATCAGAAACGTGCCGACGAAGCCGATAAACAACATGGCCATTCCCATGCCGACCATGACGCGGAAGCTCCAGAACACGATGGCGACCGGCGGGCGTTCCTCCGGCGGCCATTCCTTGAGACCGCGGATCGGCTTGTCAAAAGCGCCGGCGGCGATCAGGCTGCCGACCTTGGGGATCGAGATCGCATAATCGTTGCTCTCGGTCTCCTCATTAGGCATCGCCACCAGATGCAGCGGTGCATCTCGCTC
>JBATKC010000139.1:0-13865 GCA_049669065.1 Gammaproteobacteria bacterium | reverse complement strand
TTCGATCTTGACGGTCCCGGTCGCGACCAGTCTCGATCGGGCGAGGAGGATGATGGTGACCATCGCCAGCACGATGGCGGTGAACATCACGACTCCGAGAACCACAGTCTCCATTTATCGATTCCTTTCGCCTTGACCGAAGTTCCGCTAGAGCTGGATCCCGGAAAAAGACATAAACGCAAGCGACATCAGACCGACGGTGATAAAGGTGATGCCGAGTCCCTGCAGACCGTCCGGCACATCGCTGTATTTGAGTTTCTCGCGTACGCCGGCCAGCGCGACGATCGCGAGCGCCCAGCCCAGGCCGCTGCCGAGACCGTAGACCACGCTCTCGCCAAAATCATAGTTACGCTCGACCATAAACAGCGAGCCACCAAGGATGGCGCAATTGACCGTAATCAGCGGCAGGAAGATACCCAGCGCGTGGTAGAGCGCGGGGAAATACTTGTCCAGCGCCATCTCCAGGATCTGCACCATGGCCGCGATCACGCCGATATAAGTGATCAAACCGAGGAAGCTGAGATCGACCTCCTCCAGACCGGCCCAGCTCATCGCGCCTTCGCGCAGCACCAGGTTGTAGATCAGATTGTTGGCGGGCACGGTAATCGTCTGCACCACCACCACCGCCAGACCCAGACCCAGCGCGGTCTCCACCTTTTTCGACACGGCCAGGAAGGTACACATGCCGAGGAAGAAGGCCAGCGCCAGATTCTCGACAAAGATCGAGCGGACCAGCAGGCTGAGATAGTTCTCCATCAGATCGCCTCGATCCGGTGCACATGGATCTCGTAGTCCGGCTTTTCAACCTGCGCCGGCTTCCACGCGCGGATGGCCCAGATCATCAGGCCGATGAGGATAAACGCGCTCGGGGCCAACAGCAGCAGCCCGTTCGGGTTGTACCAGCCCCCGTCGGTCACCAGCGGCATGATCTGATACCCGAACAGACGCCCGGAGCCGAACAGCTCGCGGATAAAGGCCACCGCCAGCAGGATCACGCTGTAGCCGATACCGTGACCGATGCCGTCCAAAAAGCTCGGCCACGGCTTGTTCGAAGACGCAAAAGCCTCGGCACGGCCGAGCACGATACAGTTGGTAATGATCAGACCGACAAACACGGATAGCTGTTTGCTGATCTCGTAGGCATAGGCCTTGAGGATCTGATCCACCAGGATCACCAGCGAGGCGATGATAGTCATCTGGATGATGATGCGGATACTGCTGGGCATGTGATTGCGGATCACGCTCACCGCTACATTGGCGACCGCCAGCACCACGATCACGGCCAGACACATCACCACGGACGGCGCCAGCTGGGTGGTCACCGCCAGCGCCGAGCAGATACCCAGCACCTGCAAGGTGATGGGATTGTTATCGATCACCGGCGACACCAGTATCTTTCTTCCAGAGTCGCTCATGTCACACCCCCTTCATCGCGCACACGCTGCAGGAACGCTCCGAAACCCTGCTCGCCCATCCAGAAATCGATCATATGGCTGACGCCGTTCGCGGTCAGCGTAGCGCCGGACAGGCCGTCGATCTGATACTCGGCGTTTGCCGCAGCCGGATTGACCGTGCCCTTGACCACGCGGAGCGCGACCTGGCCGTCGGGGCCAAAGACTTTCTTGCCCTCCCAGACGCGCTGCCAACGTGGGTTGTTGATCTCCGCGCCCAGCCCCGGCGTCTCCGCATCCTGATAAAAGGTGATACCGGCCACGGTGGTGCCATCCGTCTCCAGCGCCAGAAAACCGTACATCGTCGACCACAGACCATAGCCGCTGACCGGCAGGATGATCATGCTCGGCCCGGCGTCGCCTTCGACCAGATAAACCGGTGCGTAGAGCGGCCGCCGGCTGAGGCCGGCGATGTCCTGGCCTGCCGCTATCGCTTCACTCATCTCCGGATCGCGGCTGGCTTTCTGGAAGTCGAAAGTCTCGGCATCGATCTGTGGCGCTATCTGCCCGGTGGACAGATCGATGATCCGGGTCTGGATCCGGGCAAACGACTCTTCCACGGTCCGGGACGGGTCGTCCAGACCGGCGACACGCAGGATCTCCTGTTTCATGGCGAGGACGGCATTACGCTGTTGCAGCGGCCGCAGTGCCACCGCGGTGGCCGAGACGACCACCGAGCAGATCAGACACAACACCGTGGCGATAATCACCGTCTTGAGCACGCTGTCGTTGGGCAGGCTGGCGAACCAGCCCTTGTTGGATCCTGCATCAGGCATGACGTTTCTGCCTCCTGCGGATGTTGGCCTGGACGACAAAGTAATCGATCAGCGGAGCCAGCACGTTGCCAAACAGGATGGCCAGCATCATGCCCTCCGGGTAGGCCGGGTTGACCACGCGGATCAGCGCGCACATCACCCCGATCAGGGCGCCATAGTAGAGCTTGCCGGTCGAGGTCATGGCGGCCGACACCGGGTCCGTCGCCATATAGATAGCGCCAAAGGCAAAGCCGCCGAGCACGAAATGCCAGTGCCATGGCAATGCGAACATCGGATTGGTGTCGCTGCCGATGGCGTTGAACAGCAGACTCATCGCCACCAGCCCGATCACGCAGCCGAGCATGATCCGCCACGAGGCGACGCGGGTGTAGAGCAAAAAGAAGGCGCCGATCAGACAGGCGATAGTCGACTCGGCGCCGATCGTGCCCTGGATCAGGCCGTAGAAGGCATCGTTCCAGCTCACGCCGGCCGCCATGATCGCGTCGATACCACCCTCGTAGGCCAGCGCCAACGGCGTGGCGCCGCTAAACCCGTCGACCGCAGTCCAGACTGCATCGCCGGAATTTTGCGCCGGATAAGCAAAGAACAGAAACGCGCGTCCAACCAGGGCCGGATTGAGGAAATTCTTGCCGGTGCCGCCGAAGACTTCTTTGCCGATCACCACGCCAAAACTGATCCCCATGGCCACCTGCCACAGCGGGATCGTGGGTGGCAGCACCAGTACGTAGAGCAGCGAGGTGACGAAGAATCCCTCGTTGACTTCGTGGTTGCGGATGATCGCAAACAATACTTCCCAGAATCCGCCGACCACCATGGTCACCACATACGCCGGGAAGAAATAGAGGAAACCCTGCCAGAAACAGGCGCCGATGCTGTCGGGATCGTAGCCGATACCAAGCAGCGCGATGATGTCACCACGCCAGCCGTCGATGCCGCTCAAACCCATCGCCTGCAAAGCCGTATTCGCCTGCAGGCCGATGTTGTACATACCCATGATGGCGACCGGCATGGCCGCCAGGAATACGTAGATCATCACCCGTTTGAGGTCGATGCCGTCACGCATATGGGGTGCGCTGCGCGTCCGGTCTCCGGGCGAGTAGAAGATGGTGTCGACCATCTCGTAAAGGGCCTCAAACCGGTGCAGACGTCCGCCCTTGCCAAACAACGGTTCGAGATCGTCGAGTATCTTGCGCAGCCCCATCAGCCTTCCTTCTCGATTTGTTCCAGGCTCTCGCGCAACAGCGGACCAAAATCATGTTTGCCCGGACAAACGAAGGTGCACAGCGCCAGGTCTTCTTCGTCCAGTTCCAGCGCGCCGAGCTTTTGCGCACTGTCGGTATCACGCACCAGGATCGCACGCAGCAGCTGCGTCGGCAGGATATCCAGTGGCATCACCCGCTCGTAGGATCCGATCGGCACCATGGCGCGCGGGCTTCCGTTCTGCGAAGTGTCCAGATCCATTTTGCGGCCACGCCACAGGCTGGAGATAAACACGTTGGTCACCGAGAACTTTTTCGGGCCAGGCCGGATCCAGCCCAGGAATTCACGGCCCTCGGCTTCCCTGATCACCGAGATCTGCAGATGGTAGCGACCCAGATAGCCAGCCCAGCCAGAGGCCCGATAACCCGACAGCACCGATCCGGACAAGGGCCGGACGACCACATCTTCCAGCTCGCCGTCGAGCAGCGTGCCGACGTGGGCGCCCATGCGCGTGCGCAACAGACGTGGTTTCAGCACCGGTGGCCCGGCCAGTGCAATGACGCGCTCGGTATTGAGCTGACCCGTAGTGAACAGGCGTCCGATCGCGATCACGTCCTGATAATTGAGATGCCAGACCTGGCGGCGGGCACCGACCGGATGCAGGAAGTGGATATGGGTGCCGACCAGCCCGGCCGGATGGGGACCGGCAAACTCGGCCCGGGTAAAGCCGTCCCGCTCCGGTACCGGCACCCTGGCGGTCGGGGCGCAACACACGTATACCGGCCCTTCTGGCAGGCGGGAGACCACATCGAGACCATCAAGGAAATCCTGTTGTGCGCCAGCGATCACGACCTCGGGATCCGGCGCCAGTGGATTGGTGTCCATCGCGTTGACAAAGATCGCCGAGGGGGTCGTGTCCGGGCCTGCGATCTTGCTGTACGGCCGCGTGCGCAGCGCGGTCCACAGACCGGCATCCAGCAGCTGCTCTATAACGTCGTCGCGCGCCAGAGAGGTCAGCCGGTCGCGTGGCCAGAGCTTGAACTCGCGGCTCTCCTCATCCTCATCCAGATCGATAATGATCGACTGCAGCACGCGACGCGCGCCTCGATGGATCGCCTTTATCGTGCCGCCGCCTGGCGCAACGATCGAGACACGGGGATTATTTTTGTCCGAGAGCAACGGCTGGCCCAGACGGACCCGATCACCCTCCTCTACCTGCATCGCCGGTTTGAGACCGACAAAGGAACGGCCCATTACGGCGACGCGAGGCACCCTCGGGGCTTCATGGATGACCTGTTCCGGCCCACCATCGAGCGGTAGATCGAGGCCGCGTTTCAACCTGATCTGCATGAGGTCTGAGTTCCTTCTGCTGGAGCCGGCGTCAGGCTCGGACGCGGACCGAAAAATGCAAGTGCCGTGACCCGGAGATCCCCCTCCCGCGCCTCGACACCTAGTGATTTTAGCGAGGCCAAGCGCATTTGCCTAGCGACGGCGCGCAGGCGGACCCGGTGCTACTATCCAACGAGGACTTGCAGCCAGCGGGGCTGGTTTACATGGGCATCAACATCCAGCGCGATGGCGCCGTGACGATCGTGAGCATCGAGCGACCGGAGGTCAGGAATGCGGTTGATCCGGCCACCGCACGCGCCCTGTATGACGCCTTCGTCGAGTTCGATTCAGATCCGGATGCGTGTGTCGGGATCCTGACCGGCGCCGGTGAGGCCTTTTGCGCTGGTTTTGATCTCGACACCATCGCCACGGGCGCCGACCCATGGCTCAGCGAGCTGCATTTCGGGGTCGAGGATGGCGCGCCGCCGCTCGGCCCCATGGGTCCGACCCGGCTCCGGCTGGGCAAGCCGGTGATTGCAGCAGTCAATGGCGCTGCCGTGGCCGGTGGCATGGAGCTGGCGCTCTGGTGCGATTTCCGCGTCATGGCCAGGGACGCCTATATGGGCGTGTTTTGCCGCCGTTGGGGTGTGCCACTGATCGATGGTGGCACGGTCCGGTTGCCGCGTCTGGTCGGTCCGGGACGGGCCATGGAGCTGATCCTGACCGGGCGGCGAGTCGACGCCGACGAGTGTGCGCGGATCGGTCTTTGCGAGCGCATCGTAGACCACGGCGATGCCAGGCAGGCCGCGATCGAGATAGCACGGAAACTGGCTGCGTTCCCCCAATCCTGTCTGCGCGCCGACCGCAGGTCTGTGCTGAATCAGCCCGGACTTGATACGGCACGCGCGCTCGAAGAGGAATTCTGGCACAGCCTGAAGGTGATCAAAGCCGAGGGGGTCGCAGGCGCCCGACGCTTTGTCGCCGGCGACGGCCGGCATGGCGACTTCGAGGCAAGCTAAGGATGGAGCTTTGATCACCCACATAATCTCCAGCTTTTGAGGTCTCATCCAGACCGGGATCAATCAAGGAACCGATGATGATCAAGACAAAATCAAACCAACCCGGACGCGCGCGCCCACGCGGCCTCCGTCTCGCGTTTGTCTCGTTGTTGATGGCGGGGCTGACCCCGATCGCTGCACCGGCGGCCGATGTATTCCTGAGTGCCTATGCCGGCGCCCAGCCGGTTATCCGGCGTACCGTTGACGCGTATGGCGGTACAGATCGGCTGCAGGCGCTCAAGACGCTCTATTTCAGGACCGAGGGCACGATCTACCAGCGCTATCAGAGTCGTCTGCCGGGGCCGCCGTTTGATGCCATCGAGGGCAATGAGAATACCTATCTGCTCGACCTCGCCGGCAACCGGTTCATCGGTGAGTTTCGCGGACCGGTGTTCGCCAATGGGCTGATTATCCGCGACGGCAATACGTACAACCTGGACCTGGTACGCAAGACCTGGACCGAGACGCCGAACGCACTGGACCTGCGCCAGCACTTTGTCCAGCGGATCGTGCCACCACTGCTGGCGTTCAAGCTCTACCAGCGTTCTCGTTCGGTCACGCTGGCCGGCACCTCGATCATCGATGGTCAGCTCAACGATGTGCTGTCGCTGGCCTGGGACGACGGCAGTCTGTACATGGTGCACGTGGCCCGGGAGACGGGTCTGATCTCCCGCTACGACATCCTGGCCGCCGATCAGGTGGTCGGCGACATTATTGCGGAAAGTTATTTTTCCGACTATCGGGACGTGGACGGCATCCCGTTTCCGATGCGTCGCTGGCAGCTGATCGGAGGCCAGATGACGGCAGACTTCCGCACCGTCGAGGTCGACATTTCACCGGATCTGGAGGACCGCTTCAAGCTGCCGGAAGAGTATGTCGAGCTACCCCCGACTGCACCGCCGGCGAGTGAATTGCGTGAATTGGCCAAAGGCGTCTATCTGGGCAACGGGGCGTATCAGAATCTCTACATCGATATGGGCGAGTATCTGATCTCGGTCGATGCCGGCGGTGGCACAGGACGGGTCCACTCGGATCTGGCCCAACTCGATACCCTGACCGAGGGCAAGCCGCTGCGCTATGCGGTAATCACACACCATCACGGCGACCATACGGACGGCGCGGCGGCCCTCACCGCCGCGGGGGCCACGCTGGTCAGCAGCGAGCGGAACCGCGCGCAGCTGACCGCAGTAATCAACGATCGCCGTTATCTGGCCGCCGACACGGAACGGCCGGTGCAGCCGGCGGCCGAACCGGCCTATCTCGCCATCGATGACCGGCACACGTTCAGGGAGGGCAGACGGCGGGTCGAGATCTATCGTCTGCCCAACGCGCACGCAGAGGACTATTACGTGGTCTATCTGCCGCGGGAGAAACTCCTCTATGGCGCCGATGTGTTCAATCTGCCCGCCAGCGGGCCGGCGTTCCCGACCAACGAGATGTTTGACAGCTTCTACCAGGGATTGCGCGCGTTGAATCTGAAGATCGAGATCGTCGCCAACGCTCACGGGCCGGTCGGCACCGGCGCCGACCTGCGGATGCGGGCCGGCGGTGATACCGTCGGGTCTGACAATTAGCTAGAAAGTGCCTTAGTTATTGTCGCTAAACTACTATTTAATAATAATTAAATATTACTCGCTGCGATGCTCTGGCGCCCGGGGCGCCAGGATGGCAACGCGCCCGGCCACATCGCTGGTGGTTGCGTCCCGGGTTGGGGATAATTCGCGGCCCCGAGAGGGTGTTCTGTTGCGGGCAAGGAGGTCCGGGTGAAATCGACAGGTGTGTTGTTTGCATTGCTGGCGCTGCCTGCGCTGGCTGATGAAGGTATGTGGACGCTGGAGAACTTCCCCGCCGAGGCGGTGGAGTCAAAGTACGGCGTCGAGATCGACGAGGCATGGCTGGATCGGGTGCGGCGCTCGACGGTGCGGCTCGAGAACGGCTGCAGTGGCTCGTTTGCCTCCGACAGCGGCCTGATCCTGACCAACCGGCATTGTCTGTTCAGTTGTCTGGCGGAACATACATCTGCCGAAGACAATGTCTGGCGCGACGGCATGGTTGCGCGCCATCCCGGCGAGGAGCGACGCTGCTCGACACAGCAGGTCTCGGTGCTGCTGGAGACCCGCGATGTTACCGGGCAGGTAGCCAGCGCCATCGAGGGACTTGATGAGGCGAAGGCCAACGAGGTCCGCAAACAGACGTTGACGCGTCTGGAGCAGGCCTGCGAGGCCAATGCGGATACCAAGGTGTCATGCGAGGCGGTTTCGCTCTACAACGGCGGACAATATTTTATCTATGCCTATCGCCGCTTCAGCGATGTCCGGCTCGTGTTCGCACCCGAGGAAGGGATCGGCGCCTTCGGCGGCGATCCGGACAACTTCAACTTCCCGCGCTGGTGTCTCGATGCGGCGTTCCTGCGTGTCTATGACGAGGACGGCAAGCCGGCGCGGACCCCCGACTATCTGCGCTGGCGCGCCGAGGGCGCCGAAGCCGGCGAGGCGGTGTTTATCGCCGGACACCCGGGCAGCACACAACGTCTGCTGACCGTCGCCCAGCTCGAACTGATTCGCAACGTCATTGTGCCCGACTGGTTGCTGCGTAATGTGGAGTTGCGCGGGCGCTATACACAATTCGCCACGCTCGACGATAAGGCCGCCCGCGATGTGCAGGATCCGCTGGTGCGGATCGAGAACGGGATAAAGGTCCGCCGTAACGAACTGGCTGCCCTGCTCGATGACCGCTTGATGACCGAGAAACGTGCCAATGAAATGGTGTTCCGCGCTGCGGTCGCCGCGGACCCGGCGCTGGCGGCCGAGATCGGCGATCCCTGGTCACGTATCGATCGCGCGATCGTGGAGTACCTGCCGTTCCGCTATCAGTACCTGTTTATCGAGGCGGGCGCGGCGTTCTCCGGGCGGCTGTTCAACTATGCCCGCGTCCTGGTACGTGGTGCCGCAGAGCGGACCAAACCCAGCGATGAGCGTCTGCGGGAATTTCGGGATACCGCTCTGCCGCGTCTCGAGCAGACCCTGTTTGCGGCGACCCCGGTCCACCCCCGGCTCGAGCAACTGCAGCTCAGCTACTCGCTGGACAAGATGCGCGAACTGCTCGGGCCTGACGATGCCATGGTGCGCAAGATCCTCGGCAACGAGTCGCCGGCCGGGCTCGCCAGCACGCTGGTTGACGGCTCGGATCTGGCCGACCCGGCCGTACGCAAGGCACTGTGGGACGGCGGCCAGGAGGCCATCGATGCATCCGAAGACCCGATGATCCGGCTCGCCCGGGCGATAGACCCACAAGCGCGCAAGCTGCGTCAGCGTTTTGAGGCGACCTACGAAGGACCGATCGACCAGGCCTATGAGCAGATCGCCCGGGCACGCTTTGCGGTCTATGGCACCGCCACCTATCCCGACGCCACTTTTACGTTACGTGTCAGCTATGGCGCGGTCTCAGGCTGGAATGAACTGGGCCGGGAGATCCCGCCGTTCACCTATCTCGGCCGTCTCTACGAACGCAACACCGGACAACCGCCGTTCGATGCGCCGCAACGCTGGCTCAAGCGCAAGCCGGACCTGGACATGAAGACACCGTTCAATTTCGTCTCCACCATCGACATCACCGGCGGCAACTCCGGCAGCCCGTTGATCGATAAGGACGCAAGACTCGTCGGGCTGGCGTTTGACGGCAACCGCCACTCTATCGCCGGTGCCTACTGGTACGACCCGGCTCTGAATCGGGCCGTCTCGGTGCATCCGGCCATCATGCTTGAAGCCCTGGACAAGGTGTACGAAGCGAACTACATCCTTGGCGAGATCAACCGGGCTGCAGAGCAATAGCCATTGCGACGCTCCTTACGATCAAGGCCGGCGAAGGCGGCGCCCGCGGCTGCTGTGTCCTTGCACCGCCGCTGGGTCGCGCATGCGCGGGTTCCATGCCTGGTTCTGCTGGCAAATCTGTCCGGCCTCATAAGCTGCACACAGCCAGCAACGCCTGCAGCTGGCCGCGCCGCCATGACTGAGGACTGGCCGGAGCCACCCGTTGCCGCAAAGCGTCCGCGTGAGCTCACTGCCCATGGCGAGACCCGTATCGATGAGTATTACTGGCTGCGTGACGATGAGCGTGGCGATCCTGAGGTGCTGCAATATCTTCGCGCCGAGAACGCCTATGCCGAGGCAATGCTCGATCGCGCCGGCTCGCTGCGTGAGACGCTGTTTCATGAGCTCAAGGCCCGCATACCCAAACGGGAATCAGGCTTCCCCTACCGGCTTGGTGACTGGTACTACCTCTGGCGCTACGAAGCCGACCACGAGCACCCGGTCTATCTGCGCAGGCATGGCGCCGAGGATGCCGCGGACGAGGTGATCCTGGACGTCAATGTGCTGGCTCGCGAGCACGAGTTTTTTACCGTCGACGGCTTGACCATTTCGGAGGACGGGCGGCTGCTGGCCTACGGCGAGGATGACCTGAGCCGCGAGATATACACCCTGCGCGTGCGTGATCTGACAAGCGCCGAATGGTTGCCGGATCGCATCGACGGCACTGCCGGCGATTACGCCTGGGCCAACGACAACCGCACCCTGTTCTATGTCACCCAGGATCCCGTCACGCTGCGGCCGGACAGAGTGTTGCGACACCGGCTCGGGGACGATCCTGCCGATGATGTTCTGGTCTACGAGGAGACCGATATCACCTTCTCGGTCAGCCTGGAAAAGAGCCGCGACAGCCGCTGGATCGTGATCGGCGCCAGCGCCAGTCTGAGCGACGAATATCGGGTGATCGACGCCGATGCACCCGATGCCGACGCGCGCCTGATCCTGGCCCGGCGTCCGGGACACGAACACGGCATCGAGGTCATCGGCGATGAGGTGTTTGTCCTGACCAACCTGGATGCGCTCAATTCCCGACTGATGCGTGCGCCGCTGGGTCGAAGTATGGACCTTGGCGCCTGGGAGGAGGTTCTCCCGGCCCGCGATGAAGTGTTGCTCGAGGACTTCCTCGTCTTCCGTGATCACATCGCTCTCGTCGAACGCTGCGATGCCTCGTCAAAGATACGCATCCTCGATCGACGCGACGGCAGCTCTCGCTTGCTTGAGGCCCCGGAGCCTGCTTACACGATGAGCCTCGACCTGAATCCGGAGATCGAGACCGCGCTGCTGCGCTACGGATACGGCTCGCTGCGCACACCGGATACGCTGATCGACGAACATATGGACAGCGGCGTCCAGCGCGTGCTCAAGGTCGAAAAAGTCGCCGGGGGCTACGATCCTGGGGCTTACACGACCGAGCTGTTGCTCGCGCCGGCTCGCGACGGCCGCCAGATCCCGATCACCCTGCTCCACGCACGGGGCATGCGGCCGGACGCGACCCATCCCTTGCTGCTCGCCGGCTATGGCGCCTACGGATCGTCCTATGATCCGGAATTCAACCCCAATCGTCTGAGCCTGCTCGAGCGTGGGTTCGTATTCGCCATCGCCCACGTCCGCGGTGGTCAGGAATTGGGCCGGAACTGGTATGAACAGGGCCGGGTCCTGGCCAAGAAGAACACGTTTAACGACTATATCGACGCTTCCGAATTCCTGATCAAAACCGGCTGGAGCCGTGCTGACGGTCTTGTCGCTCGCGGTGGTAGCGCCGGTGGCTTGCTGATGGGAGCGATCGCCAACGCCCGTCCTGAACTGTATCGCGTGATCGTCGCCGACGTGCCCTTTGTGGACGCGATCACCACCATGCTCGACGAAACCATCCCGTTGACCGCATCGGAATACGACGAATGGGGCGATCCCCGGGATCCGACCCAATATGCCTACATGATGTCGTACTCGCCTTATGACCAGGTCCGCGATCAGGCGTATCCGGACATCCTGGTCACCGCCGGTCTCTTCGACTCCCGCGTCCAGTACTGGGAGTCGGCCAAGTGGGTAGCCAGACTCAGGGATCGCAAAACCGACGAGAACTTGCTGCTGTTCCGCACCAACATGGAGGCCGGACACTTTGATGCGGCGGGTCGCTTCGAGGTGCTGCGGGAGACGGCGTTCGAATTCGCGTTCATTCTCTGGCGCCTGGGTATCGAACCGGAAACGGCGCCGTGACCGAGCTCTGGATGCTGATCGCGGTCTCCGCGGTCGCGTATGTCTCCACCAATATCGACAATCTGCTGATGCTCTCGGCGCTGCTGGCCATGTCTGCGGCGCGCCCGCTGCCGGTCGTGGCCGGTTTTCTGCTCGCCACCCTGATGGTCATCCTGGCCGCGTTGCTGATCGCCCGCCTCGGCGATCTGGTCGATACCCGATACGTGGGCCTGCTCGGTCTGATTCCGATCGCGCTTGGGCTGCGCGGGCTGCTGGCCTTGCTGCGCAAGAACGCGGGCACAGCCGCACCACAAGACACGAGTCCCGGTATGTGGCGCACCGCAGCTCTGATACTCCCGATGAGCGGTGACTCCGTCGCCGTCTATGTCCCGCTGCTCGCCGATACCCGTCCCGGTCTGGATGCCGTCACCTCGGTTACGCTGCTGGTGTCAGCCGTGGTGCTCGCGGGGGCAGCCCGCGTGCTGCTCTCTCACCCGGCTTTGGGCTCACGGGTCGGCTGGCTGGGCGCGCGTCTGATGCCGTGGCTGATGATCGGTGTCGGGATATATGTGCTGGCCGATACCCCCTCCGACGTATTCGCTGGCTAGACCAGTCCGGGCGCTCCGGCGCCAGCGTGTCTCAGGCTACCTCCGCTTTGTCCAGCCGCCGACCGTACAGATCCGGTGGCCTGGTCCCGGCTGCAAGTGCTGAGGTTCTTGGGATCCGCTGGCACCAGGCCATTCCCCCCCCCAACAGAGTGCAGCAGATTTACGATCGCAGACGCCAACACGGCCGAAACTGGGCACTTTTCTGTCGGATAATTTTACATATGCTGTGATGCCACATTTAGGTATCAAAGTTAAATTATTGAAATTTATTCGCTTTTTCTCCATTGGCACGATTCATGTATTTGACATAACCCCTTGCCCGAGTGATCGGCAGGGGGCCGAGGCGCTTGAAGATCGCCTGGGCAAGAGACAAGTGATTTGGGTAGTCCCCAGCTCACATCCGGGGAATCGGGAGAGGGTCATGACGCGGAGTATTCTGAATCACCGCTTTTTGATGGATGAATCGGCGTCTCGCCTCGAGCAGGCGAGCCGCTCCCAAAGCCAAAAAGAGCGGTCGATCGCCCGGCGCATTCTGGAGAGCGAGGAGCGCCATCAATCATGGACTTCAGACCATAGCCGTCTGATGAAAGCGGTCGTTGCTCCCTCCACGCTCGAGGCCCAGTTCTATAACCTGCGGCAGACTGCCGCCGAGTTGGTTGATCGTCAGGCCATGTTCGTTTACCTCAGAGACAGCCAGATGAGCATCCAACGCCGGCGCGTGTTGTTCAAGGCGCTGCATCCGAACGCCGGCTACTCGGTGACGGTAATCGCCGAACACGAGGCTTATCTGAAAGCGGCAGCCAGCGTCATCTGCGCCATCCATCTGGGAAAGAAGATCAGCTATGGCGGCGACTTCAAACAGGCCCTGGCCGACTATGCCGAAGCCTACAGCGGCTACTTCTGCGTCTACTGCGATTGGGTCCTGGCCGAGGCGGAACATCGGGAATCCTCAACCAAGCCGCTGTTGTTGTTCCTCAAGAACAAGGCCATGGAAGAGCGATCCGCCCTGCTGTCGGCGGACGCTGGCCTCGATCTTTCCCGTCAGAGCAAACGCGCGCGGCCTTGCCGGAGCACTATGGAACATCTGGTGCCGGCATGAGCATGAGGCTCGACAAACAGACAAGCAGCCCAGGGGCAGACTCGCGTCAGGCTCGCCGGGAGTTCCCGATTCCGCAGCAGCCAGCAGAGTCGTGGCGCTATCCTGGAATTATGGCCGCAGGGCCCTGATCGGCGTCGGATATGCAGGCATGAGTCCTGGGCGTCGGACGCCTGCCTGAAAAGACAACAATAAAAAGAAAGTAGAATTGATAGCCCCGCCTTGTGCGGGGCATTTTTTTGCCCGTAATTCGCGACCGGGGCTCCGGGCCGCTGGCGGCCCGCG
>JBATKC010000138.1:0-1927 GCA_049669065.1 Gammaproteobacteria bacterium | reverse complement strand
GCTGTCTACACAATAACCCCGCTATTCCCTACTACGAGAATGAGCATAATGAGGCTAATAAGGAGCGCGGCGAGCCCGGTCCGATCGATGACCGGGGCGGGAACAGACAGCGCGGCGGCGCGCGGGGCGCGGCGTTGCTGAGATCGTCTGTTGGCCGGAGCGTTGTACATCAGTCGTAATTCGGTTATCGATGGGCTTGGTGGAAGTTTATCCATGATGCGTTGCGGGATGTCAACAAAAATTTTCAATAAATTGATATAGGTCCGAAAAAAGCCTCATGTGCACATTGATATTTACAGGGCGCCAGAACCAATGAAAAAACCCGACAGACGAATGTACTCCAAGCGCATTGTGGACGGCGTCACGCGGGCGCCAAGCCGCGCGATGCTCCGCGCGGTGGGCTTCGAAGACGCGGATTTTGACAAACCGCAGATCGGAATCGCGTCCACCTGGAGCCAGGTGACGCCATGTAATGTGCATATTAACCAGCTTGCGGAAGCCGCGGCGGCCGGTGTCGACCAGGCTGGCGGCAAGAGCGTGACCTTTAACACGATCACCGTGTCCGACGGCATCTCCATGGGCACGCCCGCGATGCGCTACTCCCTCGTCTCGCGCGAGATCATCGCCGACTCCATCGAGACCGTGGTGGCTGGCCAGGGCTTTGACGGTTTTGTCGCGATCGGCGGCTGCGACAAGAACATGCCGGGTTGCGTGCTGGCCATGTGCCGTCTCGACCGGCCATCGGTGTTTGTCTACGGCGGTACGATCAAGCCCGGTGCCGGCCGTCGCGATATCGTCTCGGTATTCGAAGCCGTCGGCGGTCACGCCGCCGGGACCGTCAGCGACGCGCAGCTGCTGGAGGTGGAACGCACGTCCATCCCGGGACCCGGCTCCTGTGGCGGCATGTATACGGCCAACACCATGGCCTCGGCGATCGAGGCGCTGGGTCTCAGTCTGCCAAACAGCTCGGCCCAGGAAGCCGTCAGCGAGGCCAAGCTGGAAGACTGCCGCCGGGCCGGCGCAGCCGTCTGCGCGCTGATCGAGAAAGGCATCCGGCCTTCGGACATCCTGAGCCGAGAGGCATTCGAGAACGCGATCACCGTGGTCATCACCCTCGGTGGCTCCACCAATGCGGTGCTGCATCTGCTGGCGATGGCCGATGCCGCCGGCGTGCCGCTGGAACTGGAGGACTTTGCCCGCATCGGCGCCCGCGTGCCGGTGTTGGCCGATCTGAAGCCCAGCGGACGCTATCTGATGTCGGAGCTGATACAGATCGGCGGCATCCGGCCGTTGATGAAGATGCTGCTGGACGCGGGCTTGCTGCACGGCGAGTGTCTGACCGTAAGCGGTCGCACGCTGGCCGAGGATCTGGCGGACGTGGCGCCCTATGCCGACGGCCAGGACGTGGTCCGTCCGCTGGATCATCCGCTCAAGAAGGACAGTCATCTGGTGGTGCTGTATGGCAATCTCGCACCCTCCGGAGCGGTGGCCAAGATCAGCGGCAAGGAGGGCGAGCGATTCCGCGGCCGCGCGCGCGTGTTCAGCTCCGAACAACAGGCGCTGCAGTCTATCCTCGATGGTGACATCGTCGCCGGTGACGTGATCGTGATCCGTTATATCGGACCCAAGGGCGCGCCCGGCATGCCGGAGATGTTGAGCCCCACCGCGGCCATCATGGGCAAGGGGCTGGGCGACTCGGTGGCGCTGATTACCGACGCCCGCTTCTCCGGCGGCAGTCACGGCTTCGTGGTCGGCCACGTGGCGCCGGAAGCCGCCGTCGGCGGACCGATCGCGCTGGTCGAGGAAGGCGACCAGATCGAGATCGATGCGGCCACACGTGAAATCACGCTGCGGGTCGATGAAGATACGCTGGCGATGCGCCGGGCGGCCTGGCAGCCGCCGCCGGGCGAGCCCGGCGGTACCGTAC
>JBATKC010000137.1:0-14729 GCA_049669065.1 Gammaproteobacteria bacterium | reverse complement strand
TATTCGGCATCGTCGAGGTGACCCAGCGATTCGAGAATCAGTCCGTCTTCGTCCAGAGTCCATTGTTCGTAGCCTCTGAGATCGACCGGCTTCCCTGTGCCATCGGGGCCGGTATTTGTTCCGGTCCAGTGCCAGTGGAATTCCACGTAACCGTCCGTTTCACGGAGCTCGACGAGTCGAACGACCATATCCGGAAATGCGGTCATAAAACCGCGCGCGGTCTCCGTGACGGCATCACGACCCATGGAAGGTTGGCCATCGTTGATGCGAAACGAGCCATCTTCCGAGTAAAACGACGCAAACGCTTCCGGGTCCTGACCGCTCCACGCCGCCGCATATCGGGTGGCGAACTCTGTCAGTTCCGTCATGTTTCTGTTTTCTTCTCTTTGTTGGCAGGCAGAAGTCACCATGGATATTGTCAGAATCGTAGCAAATAGACCGCGCGTAGACTTACAGACATCAGCGTTCAAACGCATTGTCCAGTTGAGTAGCGCCTGTCTATCGTTCAGTTGACTATCAACTCGACGAATGCAGGCGCGGGCTGTTTGATATGGGTGCGCCGTATTGATCAGCGGAGCAAAAGCCGCCGGCAATTGATGTCAGATCTAATTCTCTCTCTCGAGTGGAAAATAAACCTGACGCCTTTTTTCGGGGCTTCTGAGGAATGTCCGATTATGGGGAGATCACATCGATCCGCGAAGCAAAGCAGTAGCCATTGTGTTTCTTCGAGTCATCGACCATGACGTTGACCTCCATGCCGGTTGCCAGTGCGAGCTGGGCCTGGTCCAGCATACGATACGCGCGCACCGGATCCGTGTACGTACCGTCACAACTAAAAGTGACCCACCGATTCCCGCAGGCAGGCAAGACGTCGGCGAAAGTTTTCGACAGCAGCGCCATACAGCCGCCGAATTTCGAATCACCCGTCATCAGCGTTCTGTCGACGGACGTCCTGAAGAAAGCCGTATCGGCCTCCGTGACCGATGCACTCAGACATGCGATAACGCCCATGACACTCGCGATCATCCTCAGCATCTTCATCAGTAGTCTCCCATTTTCGGCGCGGTCGGCACCTGGCGCCCTGAACTTATACGCCACAGCTACTAGTCAAAGGCTCGGTACGAAAAGGCCACACAGAGTCCTTAAGGGCTTCTGGCAGGGATGAATCTCCACACCTTCCCTCCCGCCAATTCGTAAAGCACAGTGGGCACCCGAGTACCTGTATCCCGCCATGATTGAACCGTAACATTGTCGAAAAAGACCTCATCCTGGCCGCCGAGACCGGGCGCGGCGAGAAAACGGATCCGCGTACCGCTACCCGCATATTCCGTAATGTCATAGTAATAGCCGCGATGCATACCGGCATCGTCGCCGTCACCCTTGAACCGGTCCAGTTCGTACCAGCTCGCACCGTTATCCGGTGAGATTTCGAAGGCTACATAGTCTGCCTCCCGGTCGAGATTATTACGTCGCCAGTTGAACGAGACCCACGCACGATCAGCGTCTCCCAGCGGGATCGCACGCCAGATTTCCCTGCTGTTGTCACGTACACGGAGACGCATCCGCTCGATCTGAACATCTCCACCCGTCGGTGTGCCGTCGTCATTGATCTCGGTCCAGCAGCCTTCCCAGGGCGTCAGGTCCTCGTTGCAGTAATCTCTGAAATTGAACTCGTCGACATACATCGTCGTCGTATGTTCGGTGCCGAACACATTGCCCTGCAGCATAAAGCCCTTCCAGATCTCCCTGGCCAGGAGCATCTGGCCGGCCCGGCTCGGGTGATAGCAATCGAAGCGCGAGAAGTGGTAGGGCTGAAGGCCGAGCGTTTCTCTGAAGATGCGGTCGTTGAACAGCACTCTGACCCCATTGCGTCCGCTGTACTCTCGCGCCTTGCGCGCCATCAGTTCGTTGAGATCGGTGACGAACTGCAGCGCTTCCTCGCGATCCAGACTTGATGACCCGCTGCTGAGCACCTTGCCGCAGGGCCCCTCATCGACACCCTGACCGTCCAGCACTCTGTCCAGAAAGATATCTACGAGGAGATCCTTGGCCTCCTCGACTCTCGAGACCAGATCGCAGACCTGACCATCGAAAAAATGATCACAGGCATCCGCGGCGGCGCCGTCCTTGACCTTGTTGCTGTCCAGGTCCCAGGTCGCCTGGCAACTCTCGAAGACGATGTTGTGGTCCCGGCCGGACAACAGTTCGGCCAGCCGGGTCACGTCGGGCACGCCGGTCCAATAGATGGCTCCATCGTCCGGCAGTGTGTCAGTCAGATGGAGCATCGTGGTGTCGATATAAGACTCGACGCGTTCCAGATCACCCGTGTAGTCGTGCCCGCGCTTCTGGCAGACGTCGTTCGCCCCGAGCCCGACAAAGACGGTATCGACCTCGGGATCCGCAGTGATCTGAAGTGCCTGTTCGAACGCGTCTTTCCATTCTTCGCCGTCATCTGACGCGTCCACCACACGATCCGGAGTAAAGCCGAGCATCGAGGCCAGCGACCAGGTCTCCGTGCCTGCCGCGTGACTCCACTCCCGACTGTGCATGCCGCCGAGATCCTGCACGCACTCGACGATGTCGCGCGACCCGCACATGTCCGAGGTGTGGGTCGCCGCGGCGATGCTATCCCCGATGATCCCGAGTTTTCCGCTGGCGGGTGTCTGAGCGGGCGCCGGCCGGGGGAAAGCCAGAGCCGTGAGCGCGAGGAGTAAGGCGGCCAGCCGCAGACCCAGCCATTCCCGCTGTTTGTCTCCGGCCATTGCTGCCTCATCGCGCATTGGCTCTCCCCGCCAGGTCTTGTCGTGAATCCGCCTCGCGGCAACGCCGACGGGTTCCGACCAACAGGTTATAACTTAACTTAATGCTACAACAAAGCTCACGCGAGTCCCCTTCCAGAGCGGAAAATAAACCTGACACCTTTTGGGACACCTTTTGGAAACAAGCAGAGCACGCTTCAGATCCCGTTGTACAAACTGCGACAAAAATCCCGGATCAGACCGAATTTACACGCCGATCCCTACCTGGGTTTTGTGCGCAATCTTCCTGATCGCCGGAGAAGCTCCAGTACGCGCGGCAACGATCCGGCATCGGGCGCGCCGACATCCTCACCTATGGCGATCACGAATGCGGCAAGGCTTGCCGGCAATTCGCCGGGATAGATTGGTGACTGTCCCGTCACCTTCTCATAGTGGGCTGCCGCATAACGCACGATCATCTCGCGGGCCCGTGTCCTGGACTGATGCGTCTGGGTGGGTGCGGCGACTTTGCCGGCACTCTGCAAAATACTCTCCGCGGCGGTGCGTAATTTGGGGATCGGGTTGTCCTTGACTTCGAATAGCTGGCCGTATGACTTGAAGAACACGGCTTCATCCAGTCCGTCCAGAGTCCTTAGTATCGTTTTGGACAGACCCTCGAGCTGCCCGAGACCCCGCTCCAATTCGTCGTGAGATGGCGTATCCGGAGCATCGCCTGCCCTTTGAAACAAGGACCGGAGAGGAGCCAACAGCTCCAGCTCGAGGGCCGCCCGGTCAAGACTGAGTTCGTCATAGATATGCAACGCTGCGTCCTCTGCGGGCGCCCCGGGATGAAATCCTCGCCAGCCCTGCGGATGGCCGTCCGGGGCGGAAACAGGACAAGTATATGACCTTCTGAGACTAAACTCTCCGTCCTCGATGGCCAGGGTTTGCTGAGTTGGCACGCCACGATTTCGGACAATGGCTTGGGCGGTGTAGTCTGCTGGCAGCCTTTTATGGTTGCGATTGCATCGCGACCAATCCGTTACTCTAGGCCCGGTTTTCAGATCCGGATGGAACAGCAACATTACCGTGTCGGTCGAGACCCCAACTCATTCCCATCAGGAACATGTCGTCCGCGGCATGCTCGCTGCGATGGCGGCGTTCTTCATGTTTACGGTAATGAACGTGTTTGCGAAATTGCTGAGCGTCAGCCACTCGGTGATCGAGATCGCTTTCTACCGCAATCTGATCGCCTGTATGCCGTTTCTGATCCTGATTTTTGTGTTTGGCAAAAGATACATCCTGGTCATACGCAGCAAACCATCGCTGGTCGGTCTCCGCGCTGTACTCGGCGCAATTTCTCTGGTGACGACATTTGCCGCGTTCTCACTGATGCCGATGGCCGAGACGACGGTGTTGTTGTTCACCTCGTCGCTGTTTATCCCCGTACTCGGGGTTATCTTCCTCAGCGAGAAAGTCGGGCCTTACCGCTGGGCCGCAGTCGTCGTCGGTTTCTCGGGCGTCGTGATCATGGCCAGCCCGGCCGGCCAGGTCAGCGTGCTCGGCATCACGGTCGCGATTGCGGCTGCGCTGATGCACGCGACACTGCAGATCTTGCTGCGTTATCTGGCGCGCTTTGAGCGTCCCGAGACCGTCACCTTCTACTTCCTGATGATCGGCACGCTGATCACCGCACTGCCGCTGCCCCTGGTTGCGGTCACGCCAACCATGGCCGAGGTACCCTTGTTGTTCGGTGTCGGTCTGTCCGGAGCGCTGGCGCAGTGGCTACTCTCTATCGCCTTCCGCAACGCGCAGGCCGCCATCGTGACCGTATTCAATTACAGCGGCATCGTCTGGGCCACGCTGTTCGGCTGGGTGATCTGGAACGACTGGCCTTTGCCGACCGTGTTGATCGGCGCTGGCATCGTCATCGCCTCCAACGGTCTGATCATCTGGCGCGAAAGCCGGATCGGACGCATCACCGGTGCACGCGTCCGCGCGAAATTTTGAACCCTCAGGGTTTAGGGCAGATCGACGAAAAACGTCCGGTCTCTTTTCTGCGCCGCCGTGATCGTGCCACCTTCGCCGTAGTTCGGATCCAGCTGGCCTGATCGTGAGCGTGCGATCTCCATCTCGACCCGACAGTCACTGCCGGGCGGCAGACCTGCCGCCGCATCGCCGACTAGTGATCCAAGACCGGGGCTGTACGAACCGTCATCGCCGGTCGAACGGTAGGTGACCCGCGTCATCGTCTGCGCCCCGCTTGGGCACTTGGCGACAAAGACAAGGTCCATCGATGATCCGTAGCCGGACGGGCTCCAGGCGACGGTCAGGGCATCGTCCAGCGCAAAGCGCTGGTTGTTCTCAGGCAGCGTCACTGCGAACGGTTCCGTTAGCCTCACGGTGGAATTTGGCGCGCTCGTATCGTTTGCTCGATTCAGCGCGACCCTGAACAGCGTCTCGCCTGCATCGAAGTCGAAGGCGCCGTCGTAGGAAATGCCGCCGAGGGCATCGGTCTTCTTGCGCAAGGTCTTTTCGATCCCGTTTGCACTGGCCGTCGCGCTGTCACCCGCTTTGAGATCCAGGTTGGTACCACCGATCCCGCCGGACCCCACCGTAAACTTGGCGCTGACCTCGCTGGTGCCGTCACCCGTTGCCTCGACCATCAGCGTCGCGCGAACGCCCCCGGTCCTGACATTGTCTGAATCCGTCGCTCCGCAGCCGACCAGAGTCAGCAACACCGCCGCCACGAAGGCGATGCAACCCAGGCCTGACCGGACGACGCCCGTCTTTCCGAATCTTTTCAAGAATTCCTGACCCCGCTGGATACGCCTGATCGGCACGACTAAACCCTAGCAGAAGGGGATGGCGAGACCCAGCCACCGCGGACCGTAGCCGCAGTTCGGCCACTGCCCGGACTGCCTCGGATCCGCCATGATGCCCCGCACACTCGCACTCCGGGTTGAGCGCAAAGCCCCTGTCGGGCTGTATCACGTGGCAAGATTGGCAACCCCGGCCTTGCGCTGCAATACGGCGCCATGCGTCCTGACTTCGCCGCCCCAAACGGACCGTTCTTGCTGCTGAGTAGAGGGGCGCCGGAGCGCGCGAATCGCAAGCTGGAAATTCACCGCGGTGCAGCGGACGATGCGCTGCACAAACCTCGGAGCCGCAGCCAGCCCCATCCGGCTTTACCTCATATCACCGAGGTGTCTGGATACACATAACCAGCGGTTAGTTCGGCATACAGAAGGGGTATTTCCAGGCCCTGCATGCCCGGTGTTACGGTCTGTCGTCCGCTAATCTACGGACGATCCGACTGTGCCTGATACGGCCCTGATACTCCGCTCCCGCGCCTGGACCCCTGGCCGTTTGCTGCTTGGCGGGGTCGGGCCGCGGCTGTCCGTTCTGGTCATCGCGGCCCTGCTCGCTGTCGGTGCCTGGGTGGCTGCTGAGGAGAGTGGATTCGGGCATGCATCGCTGCTCCTGGTGGGCGCGGGTCTCGGCTTTGTACTGAGTCGCTCCGGATTCGGTTTTGCGGGCGCCTGGCGCGCGGCTCTCATTGAGCGTCGCGGTAAAGGCTTGCGCGCCCAGCTGGCGCTGCTGGCGGTGCTGACCCTGGCCTTTTTCCCGCTGTTTGCTGCGGGCGAGGCTGTCGGCCGTCCGCTATTCGATGTGGTGCGCCCGGTGGGCGTCGCTTTGCTGGCCGGCGCCTTTCTGTTTGGCATCGGCGCCCAGCTGGCTAGCGCATGCTCGTCGGGCTCTCTCGCCGGACTGGGCAACGGCAAACTCCGTTATGTCCTGGTGATCGTATTTATGATCGCGGGCGCCACCCTGGGCAGCGCCCACATTGGCTGGTGGGAGTCCCGGCCCAGCTGGTTTGCATTCTCGATGCTGCGGGAATGGGGCACGACCGGTGGCATCGCCGGTAACCTTGCGCTCCTCGGCGCCCTCGCCGGAACGAGCATCTGGGCCGAGCGGGCCCGTCATGGACAACTGCACCGTGAACCGTCAGGGCAATACCACTGGCTGCACGGACCCTGGCCCATGTCCCGGGGCGTCGCCGCCCTGGCGCTGTTATGCCTTGCCGCCTTGCTATTGTCGGGCCGCCCCTGGGTCATCATGTCTGCGCCGCCGTTGTGGGGCGCAAAGCTGATCAACGCGTCAGGCCTCGCCTGGGATGTCGCGTTCTGGGACTACTGGAGCACAGACACGAGGATCGATGCACTCGAAGCCAGCTTGTGGGCAGACGTGGCCACGCTGATGATCGGAGGACTGATCCTGGGCACCACGCTGGCGGCTGCTCTCGCAGGCAGCCTGAGGCTGAACTGGCGAATCTCTGCGGGCCAGGCTCTCAGCGCTGCCGTCGGCGGCTTACTGCTCGGCTACGGGGGCGTTGTCGGCCTCGGCTGCAACATCGGCGCCTTCCTTGGCGGTGTCTCCAGCGGGAGTCTCCACGGCTGGGCGTGGCTGCTGGCGGCATTTGCAGGGACCGCGACCGCTGTCGCGTTCAGGTCTCTTTTTGGGCGGCCACGCACGTTCGCCGGCGCCTCGGTTTCGGACTAGCCGGCCTTCCCGGGCAATCGCCCCGGACCCTGCATCGTCGAGGTATTCCTGATGCAGTCGAAAAGACTCTGGGAGCGGTTGCCAGCGCTCGATACAAAGCAGTGCAGACGGCGGAGTTACTGCCCGGCCGCTGCATAATCCCTTGGTGCAATTGACACGCTCTGGCAGCCTCTGCAGCCTGTCGGCATGTATTCGGACTTCGCCACCGAGGACCCACCATTCTCGCTGTTGAGCGACGCAGAACGGCAGCGCGCGGTCCGCGCGATGGATATCCATTTTTATTCCGCCGGTGATCCGATAATTGAAGCGGGGCGGGAGTCGGGCTTTGTGTTTGTGGTCGACAAAGGTCTGGTCGAAGAGCGTGATCCAGCGGCCGCGGATACCGATCATGCCGTAGCGCATTATCGCGACGGCGAGGTCTTCGGGTCGCTCGCCGTGTTGCGCGGACGGGCACGACATCACTATGTCGCCATGGAGGACACGCTGTGCCACCAGCTGCGCGGCGAGGTGTTCAGGGAGTTGGTTTACTCCAATACGGAGTTCGGCCAGTTCTTCCTGCAAGACCTGGCTACCAAGACCAAGCTCGTGGCGCAGAGCGGCGCCTACCGGGATCTGGTCAGCTTCAATATGGCCCGGGTGGACGAGAGCTGCATGCGCCTGGCCGTGCTGGTGGAATCCGGCGACAGCATCCGATCGGTGGTGGAGACGCTGCGGGCCAGCCAATCGGATTGCGCGCTGGCGCGGCGCAACGGCAAGTACGGCATTCTGACCCGCACCAATCTGCTCGAAGCACTGGCGCTGTCGGACCATTCGCTGGACGACAGCGTCGACAGCGTCGCCACCTGGAACCTGATCACCATCAACGAGGGTGAGTTCCTGTTCGAGGCGCTGATCCGGATGACCCGTTATGGCATCGAGCGGCTGGTCGTGATGGACGGTGACACGCCGGTGGGGCTGGTGGAGATGAGTGACATCCTCGGCTTCCTCTCCAGCCACAGCCACGTGATCGCGCTGCGGGTGGAAGGTTCGAAGGACTTTGCCGCCCTGGCCGAGGCTTCTGCCGGGATCGTCGAGCTGGCCCGCTCGCTGTTCGCCCAGCGGGTCAGCGTCCGCTTTATCATGGATCTGCTGGCAGAGTTGCACCGGCGGATCATGGCGAAGAACTACCGGCTGCTGGTATCAGAAGAGGTACATGCCAACAGTTGTCTGCTGGTCCTCGGCAGCGAGGGTCGTGGCGAACAGGTCATGCGCACGGACCAGAGCAACGCGCTGGTGATCTCGCCCGATCTGAGCTGGCCGCAGCGCCAGTCGCAGATGGAAGAATTCACGCACCGCACGCAAAAGCTCGGTTATCCGCCCTCGCCACGCGAGCTGGTGGTGAGCAATCCGGACTGGTGCCTGACCACGGCACAGTGGCAGCAACGGATCAACGATTGGGCGCAGGCCGGCACTGAAGACGCGATCCTCGGGATTTCCGCCCTGCTTGACGCCATGCCGGTGGCCGGGAACCTGGCGCTGTCCGAGCCGCTGGACGTGCTGCTGCTCAAGGCGCTGCCGCGGCAACCGGATTTCTGGTGGCAATTCGTCAAGCCGGCGCTGGAACCGGGCGCACCACCACCGTTTTCCGGCAGCGGCAACGGCCGCGACATCGACGTCAAACATTTCGGTCTGTTTCCGATCGTCCATGGGGCGCGCACGCTGGCCCTTGAATTGAGTCTTTCGGCATCGAACACGTTCCGCCGGCTCGAGGGTTTGAAGGAAGCGGGTGCGATCGAAGGCGGCCTGGCTGACGATCTGATCGAAGCGTTTCAGGTCCTCAACCAGCTCCGGCTCGACCAACAACTCAAGCGCCTGGAAGAGAAAGAGGCAACGCGCGTGTCGGCCGAACTGGCCAACATGGTCGATACCGGCTCGCTGGCCGCGGGAGATGTCGCGCTGCTGCGGGAGGCGTTCCGGGCGGTGCGCGCTTTTGCCGGATTGCTGGCCCAACGCTACCGAACAGCTTGAACCCGGCCCAGCAGCTGCCGCCTGAGCGCGCGCAGATTGGTCAGGAACAGACGTTGCGCCAGTCGCCGGATCTCCGCTGACACATCTGCCGGACCGAATTGCTGCTGCGTCCCCAACAAGCGCCAGATATCCGGCAGGCGGCCGGCCAGATGCACCATTCCGCCGGGCGCGTCCGAAGCCAGATAGCGCACGTGCCCGATGCCGGAGAGCTTCAGGCGGGTAAAACACATGGGGCAAGGCTCGAGACTGACGATCAGGGTCAGATCCGCAGGTGCGAGCTCAGGGTACCGGCGCTCGAGTTCATCAACGGCCACCATCTCCGCGTGTCCGGCACTGCTGAACGCTGGTTCGAAGACCTGGTTTCTGGCTTCGACCAGCGGCCGGCCGGCCGCGTCGATGATCAGGGCGCCGATACCGTAATTGCCGGCGCGCAGCGCATCGGCCGCCAGCTTGCAGACCGCCAGACCGGCCTCATCGTCGGGATACGCCGGCTGCGGTCGATAATGTGACAATCTGGCCGCGAGACGCTGCAGACGGATTCTCTGTAGCGCGTTCAACGCCTGCGATCGCCGTGCATCAGGCGGACATAGAGCGTGGCGACAAACAGCGCGTCGAGATAGGCCCCGTGACGCCCCTTGGGCACCGGCATGTCGAGCTGGCGGGCGATGGTCTCCAGCCGCAGATCCGCCTCTATCCCGTCCCCGGGCCGGCCCCAGCGGCTGACGAAAGTGTCGGCCAGCTCGACCGCCCGGTTGGGCAGGCCAAATCCGTGCAGACCGCGCAGCTGACGATCCAGCACCGCGATATCAAACCGGATGTGATAGCCGAGGATCGGACAATTGCCGACAAAGCCGAGGATCCGGTCGATGGCCTCCTCGACGCCGAGCCCGCCGTGCAGATCCTGCCGCCGCAGGCGATGGATCAGCAGCGATGCCTCGTCCATGTCTTCCGGTGGCGCCAGCTTCAGGTCCAGCGCTTCGCTGGTGAGGATGTGTCGCCCCTGGATACGGACGGCGCCGATCGACAGGATGTCCGCGCGCTTCGGGTCCGCGCAGGACGTCTCACAATCCAGCGACACCAGCTCGTCACCCTGGTAGTCCTCGAACAGTGCGGCCCACGGCCCGTGCCGATGGCGGCGGCGGTCAAGGCTGATTCTCAGTCGTCGCGGCAGCATGCCTGAATTTCCCGTGTCGACGCCGCCGGATCACGCCGGGCAGCGCCTGTTCCCAACTACTTGTGTCAGTCCCGCTATAACTCCAGATGATAACGGCGTGAAATAGTGTTCTGAAACGCCTTCACTATCCTCAGGCCGCGACGCAGTTGGCCACGCTCCAGACGCGGCAGGCCGGCGGGACGGATCATGTTGTCGGCGGGCAAACCGCTGGCGATGGCCTCCAGCTGCTGGCGCAGACGCATCAGCATAAAGGTCTCCAGCGCGCCGGCCAGATCCTCGCCGGTTGCCGGGTCGAGGGCACGGCGCGCCACCAGCTGACGGATCCGGCGGAATGTGTTGGTGGCATGGATACGATTGTCCAGCGCCAGACTCCGTACGCCGTGGACCAGCGGGAACACCGCCCCTTTCTTGATATCGATACCCTCATCCGGTTTCTTGATCCGGCCGAACAGATCCAGCGGCACCGAGAAGCGGATCACCGGGTGGGCGAAGGTCGAGATAAAGCCGACTGATCCGTGAAACCGCTCGAGCATCCAGCTCTTTACGTCCTGGAACAGCTCGGTATTGCCGGTCACCGGTCGCGCGTCGGAGAACACCGTCAGGTCGAGCATCGCATCACCGTCCGCCCGGCGGATCCAGCCATCGATGCGCTGTCGCCATTCGCTGACGGTCATCACCCAGTCGGGATTGGTGACCATGTAGTTCCCCGGACACGGCGGATACCCGAGACGTCCCAATAACGAGGAGAACCGCGCCAGATCCTGCTGCCGGTCCGGCCAGTCCAGGTCATCGGCGAGCACGATAGCGTTGTCCTGGTCGGTCTTGAGGATCTGCTCGCCGCGACCCTCGCTGCCCATCACGATCAGGCACGCCCCCGCGAGGACCGGCTCCGGGACACACATCCGGAACAACTGTGTCATCGTGCGACCATTCAACGCCGACAACAGATCCACCACCCGCGCCACCGTGATGCCACGATCCACCAGGTTACGGGTCAGATCCAGCGTCGCCGCCGAGGCCGCCTCCAGTTCCTCCACGGTCTCGGCACGTTGTATCCGGATGCCCAGCGAGTGCGACTCGGTCGAGAACAGACCGAGCACGTCATTGAGCTCCAGGATACCGGCCAGCTCGCCATGATCCATCACCACCAGGCGCTCGACCTGATGGCGGGTCATCAGCACCAGCGCGTCGAACAGATATTCGTCGGACGCGATCGTCAGCAGTTGCCAGCTGGCCACATCGCCCAGCGGCGTGTCGATACCCGCGGTGGAGCTCGCGGCCTGCAGCAGATCGGTACCGGTCACCATGCCGTAGTCATCACCGCGCCGGACCAGCAGACAATCGGCGCGCCGCTCGCGCAAGACCTTGACTCCCTCCCGTGCCGGCACCTCGGATGCGAGGACTACTGCCTTGCGGATGCCGGCGTCCTCGACCCGCGCCAGGGTGAAACTGTCATCCTCGCTGCGGGTGTGCAGATCCGGCCGGGCCTGGCCCTCGGCGCCGAGCGCCATCCGGAATGCGGTGTTTTTGTGGCACAGCCAGTCCACCACCTCGCGCGGTATCGACAGACACACGGTGGGCTGCGCCGCGACCAGTGAGCGACTCTTGTCACCGCGCAGCAGGTCGCGCGCGCCGACCAGGTCATCGACACCGAACTGGCGCACACGGTTGTTGTCCTCATCGAAGGCATCGATGCGGCCACGCAACACGATCAACAGCCGGCGCCAGCGTTTGCCGGGTTTCTTGACCACGTCGCCGGTGTCGAAGGTCGCCACCTCGATACTGTCACTGATCCGCTGGCGCTCTGTGGCAGCAAGACCGGCGAACGGCGGCTCGCGGAGATTCAGGAAGCTGCTCATGTGCTCACGATAGCCGGGTCAGGCGGCAACGCCAATAGAAAGGGCTGAGCCAATAGAAAGGGCCGGCCGTGAGGCCGGCCCTGCGATCATCTGTCCGACGGCTTGCGTCAAAAGCTGTACTTGGCCGTCAGCTGTCGGCGGGTGAAATCGCCGTCATCTTCCAATCTTCCTGATTACGGGGGGGTATAAGCCCCGCGATCGTGACCAGAAATGCCGCAAGGTGGTATTAGTCAATGGTCTAACACGTCGGCGAAGGGTTTCAGACAAAAGTCTAATGTACCCCCCTGCCCTATCGGGCAAGACTGCCGTAATCTGCATGATGTCTCACCGCAACCCCGTCTTGAGGGTGGAAAAATGACTGAAACAAGAGTTTATCCCGTGACTGCTGCTGCCGCGGCCGGTACCCACTGCAATGCCGCCCGATACCAGGATATGTATACGCGGTCGGTTGAAGATCCCGAGGCGTTCTGGGGCGAGCAGGGCAAACGGATCGATTGGGTCAAACCGTACAACAAGGTGAAGGACGTCTCGTTCAAACGGCCGGATGTCCATATCCGCTGGTACTACGACGGCACGCTGAATGCGTCGGCGAACTGCCTCGATCGGCACCTGGCCAGCCGCGGCGACCAGACTGCGATTATCTGGGAAGGCGACGACCCGGCGGAGGATCGTCACATCAGCTATCGCGAGCTTTACGAAGAAGTCTGCCGTTTCGCTAACGGGCTCAAGAGTCTCGGCGTCAAGCGTGGCGATGTGGTGACGATCTACATGCCTATGGTGCCCGAGGCGGCGATCGCGATGCTGGCCTGCGCCCGGATTGGCGCGCCCCATTCGGTGGTATTTGGCGGATTCTCTCCGGAAGCGCTGGCAGGCCGTGTCGAAGGCTGCGATTCAAAATTCGTGATTACCGCGGACCAGGGGCTGCGCGGTGGCCGCACGGTCCCGCTAAAGACCAATGTGGACACCAGTCTGTCGCAGAACAATCTCGACCAGGTCAAGAACGTGGTGGTGGTGCGCCGCACGGGCAACGACATCCCGTGGACCGAAGGCCGCGACGTCTGGTACCACGAGCTGATCGCCGATCAGCCAGATGAGTGCGAGCCCGAGGAGATGGGCGCCGAGGATCCGCTGTTTCTGCTCTACACCTCCGGTTCCACCGGCCAACCCAAGGGCGTATTGCACACCACCGGCGGGTACATGGTCTATGCGTCCATGACGCACGAGTACGTCTTCGACTACAAGGATGGTGATATCTACTGGTGCACGGCAGACGTCGGCTGGATCACCGGACACAGCTATATCGTGTATGGGCCATTGGCCAACGGCGCCACGACGCTGATGTTCGAGGGTGTGCCGAATTATCCGGATTCGTCCCGTTTCTGGGAGGTCGTGGATAAACACAAGGTACAGATCTTCTACACCGCTCCGACCGCGATCCGCGCGCTGATGCGCAATGGCAATGACCCGGTCACCAAGACCAGCCGCAAGACCCTGCGTCTGCTGGGCACCGTGGGCGAACCCATCAACCCGGAGGCCTGGGAGTGGTATTTCCACGTGGTCGGCGACGAGCACTGTCCGATCGTGGACACCTGGTGGCAGACGGAGACCGGCGGCATCCTGATCACACCGCTACCCGGCGCCACCGCGCTCAAGCCGGGTTCGGCGACCTTGCCGTTTTTCGGCGTGCAGCCGGCGCTGGTGGACGGCGAAGGCAATACGCTGGAGGGCGAGAACGAAGGTAACCTGGTGCTGCTGGACAGCTGGCCGGGTCAGATGCGCACCGTCTACGGCGATCACGAGCGCTTTATCCAGACCTATTTCTCCACCTTCGACGGCACCTATTTCACCGGCGATGGGGCGCGCCGGGACGACGACGGATACTACTGGATCACCGGCCGCGTGGATGACGTGCTCAATGTCTCCGGCCACCGGATGGGCACCGCTGAGATCGAGAGCGCGCTGGTGGCCCATCCAAAAGTGGCGGAGGCCGCAGTGGTCGGCTATCCGCATGACATCAAGGGTCAAGGGGTCTATACCTATGTCACTCTGCTCAAGGGCGAGGATCCGAGCCCGGAGCTGGAAAAGGAGCTGAGGAACTGGGTGCGCAAGGAGATCGGTCCAATCGCGAGTCCGGACGTCATTCAATTTACGCCAGCACTGCCCAAGACCCGCTCGGGCAAGATCATGCGACGCATCCTGCGCAAGGTTGCGGCAGATGACTACGGTGATCTGGGTGATACGTCGACGCTGGCCGATCCGTCGGTCGTCGAGGACCTTGTCGCGAACCGGCAGAACCGCCGCTAGCGCAGCTAGCCGTTCAGCTGATCGCGGTTGATTCGCTCGGCGAGGCTGTCATCCAGCTCGTCGATGAAGCTCTGGTCAAGATCG
>JBATKC010000136.1:0-2659 GCA_049669065.1 Gammaproteobacteria bacterium | reverse complement strand
CCCCGGGAGATGGTGACCGGCGCCGGCAGACCGCCGTCGAAGGACACATCCTCCAGCGGCAGGAAGCTGAGCGCCGAACTCTCTAGCGGGCCGTATTCGACCACCAGATCGCCATAAGCCGCGTCATAGACTTCGATCAGGACGTCGTAGTCGTCCGGCGGGAAGCCCGCCACCAGCTCGGTCTCGACTTCGTAATCGTCCGAGCCGGAGCTGCCATAGATGGTAAACACCGGGCTCTGGTAGAACTGCGTCCAGCGGCCGTCGTCACCGCGCATAAACAGACGCACGAACACATCGGCATCGAAATAGTCGGTGTCGATATCGAAGTTGACGCGCAGATACGTATAGTAGCCGTCACCGTCGATGTCATCGAACAACCGCGTGGTGGCCGAGTAGATGCGGTAGGCGCAGCAGGATGCCGCATTCATCTGCGCGGCCGTGGGCCCGGCAGGCTTTGTCAGGCGTGCGTCCGCTGGCGGTTCATAGTCTTCCAGCTGGTCGGCGGGCCGGCGCTCTGCGTCACCGCGCTCGCTCTCGAAGCCGGCCGCGGATCGGCTCTCGCGCGGGGCTTCTCCGGCATGCACGACCGCAGATGCCAGGGCGAGCCCCAGGGCGACAAACGCAAGAGCCAGGCTCAACAGAGATCGGGTCCTTCGGATTGTGTTCATTTGACTTCCTCCGCCCCGCTTTTGCGGGGTCTGGGAGTCATTTGAACCGGATCAGGCTGAACCGAAGCTGAACCGCAATACCGGCAGCCAGGACGGTGGATCTCAGGCCAGCGTCAATACATGCTGCCCGTAGGCCCGGACCTCATTCCAATCGGTATAGTCGATCACCGCGCTGCGGTCGGTCGGCCCCTTGGTCATCTTCATGATCAGCTGGATCATCAGCGTGTCGTACCAGGACCAGGACGGATAATCGACTTTGCCGGCGAAGACCCTGAGGTCCTTCGGCCGCCACGGCGAGAGCTCGAGGAATTTCTGCATGTAGCGATTGCCCTCGACCGTGGCTTTTTCGGGGTTTCGCGCAACGACAGAGACATTGAAAAAGCTGTTGGGCTTGCGCTCCAGCTGTGCCTGATTTGCGCTGATAAAGCGGAACACGTCCTTGTGATACGTGCCATAGATCACCGGTGCGCCTATCACCACGACATCCGCGGCGTCCCAGTCGACGCCCTCATAGATCGCTTCGTTGATCGGCATCGTCTCGCAACGGCCGCCAGCGTCAGTGATGCTCTCGCTGATCCGCCGGGCCACACGCGCCGTGTGGCCCATCCGGCTCATGTAGAACAACGTTACGGAGGTCTTCATTTCCGTCCCTCATCAGGCCTGGCCCCGGTTTGCCACGCATGGGCGCGGGACCTGGATTTGATTATAGAAAATCGAGGGCGTGGCTTGTTGACGTGGATCAAGACGCGGCTGCATGTCAGCGGCACGGTGGGCTCGACTCGACCTCCCGATCTGCTAGAGCCAGCCTTTCCATTTGAAGAAGAACCCGATACCGATCGCCGATCCGAGCATCAGCACCATCGTGATGACAAAACCGAGTGGGTTCTCGGTGCCGGGCAACCCGGCGACGTTCATGCCAAACAAACCGGTCAAAAACGATAACGGCAGGAAGATCGCGGCGACGATCGACAGCACGTACATCCGTTCATTCTGCTGCTGCGCCATACGTCCCAGGATCTCCTCCTGCGCCACCATCGCCCGCTCCCGTACCAGATCGAGGTCCTCCAGATAACGAGTAATGCGGTCACCCTCCTCGCGAATCTCGAATGCCTGTTCCCGGTCGAGCAGCCCGGCATTATTGCGCGACAAGCTCTGCAATGCGTCTCGCTGCGGGCCCATATAGCGTCGCAGATGTGCGGCACGTCGCCGTATCTGCGAAAACTGGCCACCATAGCCAGTGACCTGGCCCTGGCCAAATTCGACCTCCGCCGCCTCCAGTTCCTCGTCGAGTTGATCGACGACCGGGCTGATGCGATCGCCCAGAGCCCAGGCGAGTCTGAGCAGAAAATCACCCGCGCCCTTTGGACCCTTACCCGCCGCGACCTCCTGCGCCAGCGCCTTGACCGATTGCAGCAGGCGGCGCTGGCTGGTGATGATCCGCGCCGGCTCCAGCCACACGCGCAGCGCCACCATATCCTCGACCGCTTCTCCCGGGTTCAGGTTCACACCGCGCAGGATGATCAGCAGGCCGCCTTCATGCTGCACGCAACGTGGCCGCGTATCCTCATCTAGCAGCGCGTCGGCGATGGATTCATCGATACCGCTTTGCTCACGCAGCCAGCGTTGCGCGCGAGGGTGTCTCAGGTCGAGATGGATCCAGGGCAAGGTCAGGGGCGTTGCCGGCGCCTCGAACTCGTCCCAGGACGCCGGTCTGCCGCCGCCCTTGCCGTCCAGTTCGAAGGCAAAGATCAGACCGCCGCTGTCATCTGCGTCTGGGTCAATCATGACTCGCCTCGTGTGTGGGTCTGGCACCGCGCCATCATAGCAAGCACGGAGAGCGGGGCGCACAGCCGGCCTACGACGGGGCCACCTTGCCAGTGATGGAAGGACAGACAGACCGCGCACCTGGACGCGTGCCGGCAGCCCCGATTTCGACCACACCACGCCGACCGGCCGCAGGCGACGCGCCGACAAAAAGAAGGGTCGGTCCC
>JBATKC010000135.1:0-9340 GCA_049669065.1 Gammaproteobacteria bacterium | reverse complement strand
AGTCCTGGAGGGAGTACTCCTCATTGAAGTCGTAGGTGATCCTCTCCTCATTGTTGAGGCCGATCGCCAGATAACGACCCGACTGCAGATCGATGGTGGTATCCAGCGTGGTCCACAGGTTGGGCTGATCGTAGTAGTTCAACGCATACCCCTCCTGAACGCGCCACAGCTGATCGCGGTTGTCATAACAATCGACCAGCAGGATCTGCCAGGAGTCCTCGTCGACATAGAACGTCCGACGCTTGTAGACGTGACGCGTCCCCTCCTTGAGCGTCGCGTCCACCACCCAGACCCGGTGCAGCTCGTAGCGGGCGTGTTCCTGGTTGATATGCAGCGGGGTCAGGATGTCATCGTACTTGAGCTTGTTGCTGTGCAGCTGATAGCTGTTGTAGGGCACCAGGATCTCTTTCTTGCCCTTGAGCTCCCAGTTATAGCGCTCGGGACTGCCGTTCATCATGTCGAACTGGTCGGAGGTGGCGAGACCGTCACTGGCGGTACGTGGGTTATCGAACGCCACGTTGGGCGCGCGACGCACACGTCGCTGTCCCGGATTGTAGAGCCAGGCACGGCGGTTCTCCTTGTTCTGGTCCATGGTCTCGTGGACCAGCAGGATCTCGCCGGCCAGACGGGCCGGCGCGGCCACCGCCTGCAGGAAGTAGATGATGACGTTATCCAGCTTCTCCTCGGTCATCCCGGGCGTGCTGTAGGCGCCCATGAATTTGTCGTCGAACTTGACCAGGGTGTAGCTACCGGAGCGGGTCACCGGCGCCTGACCAATCGATCGCCGCGCCGAGTCGGCGCGAAAACGCAGGATGTGGTTCCAGAAGACCTGCAATCCGTTGTCCGGGATCGGGAACGGGACGCCGGCGATGGAGTTGGTGACACCGTTGCCACCGGTCACCATGGTCGCGGTGGCGGCAGTGGACTTGGTGGCGTCATAGATCCGCTGCGGATAGGCCGCGCTGCGGCGGCTCGGATACACCTTCATGATGTAGGTGTCCGGATAGGCCTTTAGCAATGCCTTGTTGCCGACCGAGAGGATGTCGTCATACTGCGCCATATTGGCCGCATTGACGGTATAGAGCACCGCGTCATCGGCAAACGGGTCCGGATGATGACCGCCGCTCTTGAAGTCCGGAAAACCGGCATCCGCAGGTGACTTGATGCCGCCATCCCAGGCCGGGATGGTGCCGGCCGCGTTGCCGGCCATTTCGCCGCCCACCGGCGTCAGATCCTTACCCAGCCGCGCAACCTGATCCGCCGGAAGTTCGGCCAGCGCGGTCGAGGCCATGGCCGCGAGGGCGATGACCCCGAGGGCGGTCGTCATTTTCTTGTTCATCATTACTTCTCTCTCCTCGGAAATCAGAACGAAAGGCTGGCCGACAGCGCGATAAAGTCGCGGTCACGCACCAGGTTGTGATGGCCGGCGCCATTAAAGGTGGTATAGGTCGCGTCGATCTGCCACTTGTTCTGCAGCACGCCGCGCAGACCCAGGGTCAGGGTGTTGCGGCCCTGGATAAAGTTACCGCCCGGTCCGGGCGTCACGCCGTGGAGGTCCTGCGCAAAGCCCACCGACGGCGTCACCGACCACGGGCCGATCAGACTGTCATAGGTCAGGCTGGCGCGGAGCCGGTAACCGTAGGAGAACTCATCGGCGAAGTTGTTCTGGCCTTCGCAGTCACCGCGCTGGAAGCCCGACAGGTTGCAGTTGCCGCTGACAAAGGTGCCAGGCCCGTCGTAGCGCAGACCGAAACCGTTAGGACCACCGGTCTTTTTGTCCTCGAAGTCGTGGACATAGGTCCAGGCGCCTTCGACCACGAACGCGCCGACCTGGGCGCCGAGGATCGGGTCGGACAGATAGGTCAACGTGGTCTGGAACTGGCTGACGTCCTTCTCTACCCAGCCCACGACTTCCTGATCGATCCCGGCCGGGCCCTGCTGGCCAAAGCAGCCCAGCGGGCCGGTTGCATTGGGATTGCTGCCGCCAGAGGCGACACAATCCAGTGGCTGCAGCGCATCAACCATCGGCGACAACGATTTGAACAGCAATTCGACGTCGTCGAGCTGCAGCGGCGTGTCCTGTTTGTAGGTGTACTCGCCTTGCCAGGCGATACCAAACAGATCGGTGCTAAAAGTGGCGCCATAGATCTTGATGTCCTCGGGATACTCCTGCCTGTAGCTGGCGGTCTTCGCGAACTGGTCTGTGGCCAACGAGCCGGCCAGACCAAGTACGCTACCGCCGCCCAGATAAGTATTTCCGGCGACGGTGGCCCAGGAGTTCATCTCGCTGGCGTCGATGTCGCCGCCCGCGTTGGTCGCGGCGGACACACCGGCAGCGGTACCGGTAGCCACGGCTGCATCAAAGGACAAACCCGAAGCCAGGGCCTGCGCGGTGGCCTGGGATGCGGTGGCGACACCGACACCATTGCCAAAACCGGCTTGGGTGCCCGTACGCCCGCTCAGCACCGGCAGACGGCTGTGATAATTGGCGTAATACAGTCCGACCTCGGTGCCACCGAGAAAGTCCGGCATAAAGTAGCGCAGCGCAAAGCCGTACTGACCGTCATCCTTGGGCTGGTCGCTGGGTGCCCGCGGCACATGCTGAAAGTTGGGGTCGAAGAAACCACCCAGCCCGGTGAAATCCGTGCCCTGATCACTCCAGGCGCCAAAACCCAGCATCACGAACTCGGCGCCGCGGGCGGCGAGATCGTTGTTGGAGAACCAGGTACCGACCGCGTCGGGCTGGGTCCGGTCCCACTGGTATTGATAAAAACCTTCCAGCGACAGGTTGTCGGTGGGGCTGATGCTGGCGTAGACCTGGTGCTGGGGCAGCAGACCTTCGCGCAGATTCACCGCGGCGCCACGCAGCTTGGTGGTGTCAAAGATATTCAGCGCGCTCAGACCGCTGACATAAAACGTGCTCTCGCCCCAGTTGACGACCTGTTTGCCAACCCGCACTTCGGCCGGCATCGAGCCGATGTCGAAGCGGCCATACAGGTAGGCGTCCAGCATGCGCAGGTCTTTCTCGACATCGTCCTTGGCCTGGTCGGACAGCGGCGTGCGATCGGTATTATCGGCCTTGAAGTCGTAGTAGCCGGTGCCGCGGACAAACAGACCGACATTCTTGTAGTCGAGCTGGATCTCGGACAGGAACTTGAGCTGTTCGCTGACCGTGCCGGTGCCATAATTCAGCGCGCCGTCGTCGTAGTTACAGCTATAGGAGTTGCCGCCGTTGCTGTCGCAGATGATGTCGTTGCTGGATGACTGGACGCGTTGCACGGTGCTGACGCTCAGCGTCGTGTCCCAGCTGCCGTTCAGCTCCTCAAACGGGGTGCCGAACTCGGCCGCCTGGGCGCCGGTGGTGACACCCGCACTGAGAGCTGCCGCAGCAGAGAAATGGAACAGAGCCCGTTTCAGGCCGGAGTGACGGGAGGCAGGCGTGCTTCTCATTGTGTTCCCCAAATGATGTGCCAGTGCGGCAGGATGTTTAGTTATTCGTATACGCCGGCTTTCGATCGACCCTGGGGCAACGCGCGCGGGGTCACGATCCGCCGGTTTTGGTATCTAGTGCCTTGTTTCTAACCCATATTGCCGTTGGAAAACAACATCGCGCCCCAAATCACCGATCAGGGGCGGAACAAACCACCACGGTGGTTCCGGACCGGGTCGGACAAGCTTCAGGCGCAGTCTCCATTCAGCAATCTGACTCTAGACCGTGAGCGCGATCTTCGCCAAAGAAAACAGACATTTCTCACTCGTACGTCGCCGATTGATCAATCCGTGTCGCGGCGGGTGAAGCGCCCCGGCACCGCAGCGGTGACTGGGACCCGCGGCAAAAATGCAGACGCATCGCAACATCGGTTGCGCGCTGCGTCGCAACATCAGAAACGGCCGGATAGAGGACCGGATCCGGCCTCACAGCGAGCGGCAGACCGGGATCAGAGGTGCACGGCCTGGAGGATATCGTGGCGCAGATGTTCGCCGAGGACGGTCCGCCCGTCGTCATCGGCCCGGCGCAGCGCGTCGCCGAAATCGATCCGGCCCTGTTCGTCCAGCCAGATCACTTCATTGCGCCGCAGGCCAGCGATAAAGCCGCGGAACAGACTGCGATCGAAAAACTCAGGCGCGTCGAGCTGATACAGGAATGAGATGCGCTGGGCCATCAGCTGGCACAGATCCTCCAGCTTGCTGAGGCTCAGGACGCCCGGACCATGTTTGAGCAGCAGCGCCACGGTGACGTAGTACCGCTCCAGCGCCTGCAGCATGTTGCGCGCCAGAATTGACATCTGGATCGCCTCCGGGGTGTTCGCCGACGGCCGTGCCAGGACTTTGCCGCGCTTTAGCGCCACCAGCAGACCTCGTTCCACCATGGCGCCGATCATGGTGCTCGCAGCCGCTTCGATTTCATCCGGATTCCAGCGCAGATTCAGCTCCGCCTGGACATAGGGGTAGATACGACGCAGCAGCGCAAAGACCTGCTTGCGCTCGAGCTGGGTGCTGTCAAGGAAGCAGCAGGCGATCAGCGACTGCAGCGCAAATACGTGGGCCACGTTGTTGCGGAAGTAGCTGGAGAGGATGGCATCACGCTCTTCCAGATACATGATGTCTCCGAGCTTGTGCGCCCGCCGCCGCAACAGACCCAGCTGCTCGGTGTAATCGAGCACCTGGCGTCCGCTCATATCGGGCAGGGTCAGGCGCTGTGAATACGGGGCCGCCCGCAGCAGGCTCAGATGGAGATCGAGGAACTTCACCAGGTCGGTCTCCAACATCCGGCAACGCGACGTCGACAACAGCGCCGTGGCCACCAGATTGACCGGATTGATCGCCGCCGCCTCGTTGATGCCACGCAACACCCGCGAACCCAGCTCCCGCACCATACCCTGAAGCCAGGGCGGCCGGTCCTCGCGGCTGATGTCGTGCTCACGCCAGTTCGGGCTGTGGGCATCGAGCAGCTCGACCAGCGGGATCGGATCGCCGAAGTTCACATAGACCCGGCCGAAGCGCTTGCGCAACACCTTGAGTGACTTGAACAGGGCCAACAGCGTCTCGCGCTGTTTGGGCTGGCCGGACAACTCCGAGATGTAGCTCTTGCCTTCCATCAGCCGCTCATAGCCGAAATACACCGGCACGAAGGACACCGGCCGGCTCGGGTTGCGCAGGAATCCACGCACCGTCATCGACAACATCCCGGGCTTGGCGCTGAGCAGACGGCCGGTGCGGCTGCGGCCGCCCTCGACGAAGTATTCCATGGACAATCCCTTGGCCAGGATCATCGACAGATACTGGTTAAACACCGCTGCATACAGGGGATTTTCGCGGAAGCTGCGGCGCAGGAAGAAGGCGCCGCCCTTACGCAGGAAACCGCCGACCACCGGCAGATTGAGATTGATGCCGGCGGCGATATGCGGGCAGATCAGGCCCCGCTCATAGATTACGTATGACAACAGCAGATAGTCGATATGGCTCCGGTGGCAGGGCACATAGATGATCTCATTGTCCCCGGCGACCTGTTTCAACCCATCGTAGTGGCCGACCTCCACGCCCTCGTAGATTCGGTTCCAGAGTCGCCGCAGCAGCTGGAACATGAACTGCACAAACGGCGGCGAATAATCGGCCGCGATCTCGAACGCGTATTTGCGCGCCCGCGCCTCGGCCTTGATCCGCGCTATGCCGTTGACTTCCTCTTCGCGCCGGATGGCGCGGCGCACGGATGCCGACATCAGCACCTGGTTCACCAGCGTGCGGCGATGCGACAGATCCGGACCGATGGTCGCCACACGCTGGCGGCGGAAATGCACCCGCAGCACCCGCGCCAGCTTGCGTACCGGCAGATCCCCCGGCGCTTCGTCCAGGAACTCGCGCACCGAGATCGGCGGGCTGAATTGAACCAGCACGTTACGGCCATGGACGAGGATCGTGAACAGACGCCGGATACGCCCGCCGATCGCCCAGTTCTCTGACAACAACAGCTTCACCGCCGAGCGCTCCTTGTCCGGTGCCCGGCCCCAGTAGACCGAGACCGGCACCACGGTGACGTCCTGCGGCTGCCCGTCTTCCACCGCCTTGAAGATACGTTCCAGACGGGACAGATCGGGCGGCCGGTTGCGGCGCAGGAAGGTCCGGCCCCGATTACGCAGATGTACCAGCGCCGAGGCCTCGCTGATCTGGCCTGTCTCGATGCCCTGACTGGCGGGCTCACGGTCCGATTGCAACAACTCGTGATCCAGCACGGCTGCGTCGGACAATCCCGGCCGCTCGAGCACAAAACAGACCGGTCCGGGCGGCAGGCTCTCGAGCAGGCTGCGCTGGTCCCCGGGGATCCGCGTGCGCACCCAAAGGAACATCAGCCGGCGGGTCAGCCCGAGGCCGGCGCGGTAGATACTCGACCAGATCTTTTTCATGGCGCTGCCGCTGTGCTTGCCGGGTGCGGGTTCTCAGCCCCGCATACGGCCCCAGACCGCCAGATGGCGGTCGCTGACCGGCTCGACCCGAAACTCCGCCAGACCGGCGGCATCAAGCTGGGCACGGACCTCGTCTATCTCGAACGCGGCCAGCAGGGAGTGATAAAAATCCTGGCGCAGCACGTCCGGCTCGCCCTCAGCATAGTCGTCCACCAGCGCCTGCGCATGGGCCGGAGTGCTGGCCCGCATCAGATCCATCACCAATACCGGCGCGCCCGGGGCTGCCCGATCAAAGATGGTCTGCCACAGTCCCACCGGCTGGTGCAGATGATGCAGCAGGCTGTTGCTGACCACGGCCTGATAGCGCTCATAGGGCAGCTCGGCACCGGGCACCATGCCCGCGATAAAACGCACCCTCTCCGCCGCCTGATGGCCGCACCGCGCCCGCTCCGCGAACTGCAGCATGGCAGCCGATCCGTCCACGCCATGGATCTCACAAGCGGCAAAGCGCTGCGCCATCCGCAGGGAGATATCCCCGGGTCCGCAGCCCAGATCGAGGATCGGGCCTCGCGCCTCCCATTGCGGGAAGCATTTATCGAACAATTCGACAAAATGCCCATTGGGTTCCGCGAAGTCGGCCTCGGCATAGGCGCGTGCCTGCTCCAGGTCGTCCATCAGCTCGGGTTCGAGGACTCGTTCCATATGCGTGTCGTCAGGTCTGGCCGGTTCTTAGTCGCGGCCCGGACCCTGTTCCTGCTCTTCCAGTTCGTCCTTTAACTTTTTCATGCGTTCGTCGGACATGTCCTCGACCGCTTTGGCCTTGTCCAGAGCCTTGACCTGGTCGGCGAACACGGTCTCTTCGATCGGCGGCGGCGGGTCGCGTTCCGCCTCACAGCCGGCGGCACCCAGCGCTGCGATGGCAACGGCAAGCAATGGCAATCTGCTCATATCTCGACCTCATTGGTTGGGGCGGGCCTGCAGAAGGTAATGCCGGCGCTGCGGCTGCGCAAACCCGCGCCCGGGACACCAGCGCCCTCATGCTAGGCTTCGACCCTGATCGACCGGGATTGCGGAGGATCGATTGCAGGCTGACCTCGACAACAAGGCCATCGTCATCACCGGCGCCTCCGAGGGCATCGGACGCGCGCTGGCGCTGAATCTGGCCGCCCGTCCGGTGCGGCTGGTGCTCGCGGCCCGCAATCGGGAACGGCTGCAGGCCCTGGCGGATGACTGCGGGCGCCTCGGGGCCCAGGCCATCGCAGTGCCGACCGACGTTACCGACCCGGCTCAGTGTGAGGCGATGATCGCGCAGGCGGTGGAGCATTTTGGTGGCGTCGATGTGCTCGTTGCCAATGCCGGCGCCACCATGTGGTCGCGCTTTGACGAACTCGAGGACCTGTCGATCCTCGAACGTATCATGGCAGTCAATTACTTCGGCGCCGTCTACTGTACCCGCGCGGCTCTGCCATGGCTCAAACGCGCGCGGGGCCGGATCGTCGCGGTCGCCAGCGTGGCCGGCCTGACCGGCGTACCCTCGCGCTCCGGCTATTGCGCGACCAAACACGCGATGGTCGGGTTTTTCGACTCGCTGCGTATCGAACTGGCCGATGACGGCGTCTCGGTCACGGTGATTGCGCCGGATTTTGTCGTCAGCGAAATCCATCGGCGGGCACTCGGCGCAGATGGACTGCCTCTGGGCGAAACGCCGATGCAGGAATCGAAGATCATGACCGCGGATCGATGTGCAGAGCTGATCGTCGATGCCGCGGCAAGGCGCCAGCGGCTGTTGATCACCTCGGCGCGGGGGCGTCTGGGCCGGTGGCTAAAGCTGATCTGGCCCGGTCTGATCGATCGCATCGCCCGCCGCGCGATCGAACAGCGCCACTGATCGCTGTCTAGACCCCCTGCTGCAGATCATGCAGCAGCCAGTCGAGCAAACGGTTGATCTCGAACACCCGGTCAGTCAGCCTATGATCGCCGTCGATCAGGTGTAACTCGGCGCGGTGCTCGGTGCACCAGCGGATGCTGTTGGCCACCGGAACCACGTCGTCACGCCAGCCGTGCACGACGCTGACCCGCGACGCCCGCGGCGTCGGCGTCAATGGCTCGTAGCCGGGCATAAAGAACGCCGGCGCGATCAGAAACAGCCCGGCCACTTCGAGCTGGCCGGATGCGGCGGCCGCCACATGCCCTCCCATGCTGGAGCCCACCAGAACCAGCCGCTGGTCCAGTGGCCGACAATGCTCGACCAGCCGGTCGACGCGATCGCCGGGCCGGTCCAGACCGCGATAATCCACCGACTCGACGTCGCAGCCGCGATCCCGCGCGAGATCGGCCATGGCGGAAATCTTGGTGCCCCAAGGCCCGCTTTCCTGACCATGCGAGAAACAGACGTACAGACCGGTCCCGCTCACGCCCGTCGGCACCTGTCGGTCGGGTCGGCGCCTGGACCGCAAAGCGCCAGCATCAGACGTCCGTCTGCGAATGCGTTGAAATAGTGCCGCCGTGGGTCGCCGGCGGCATCGGACGGGAAACTAGCCATGACGGGTCCTCCGGAGCTCTGCCGTGGATGCGGGTGCTGCGCCCCGGCCAAATAGGCTGCGGCGGCCGTGGGAACGGATACTAGAACAATCTTCGCCTGCCGGTCAGGTGTCCGGCGGGTCAGGCGGTCCCCAGAGCAATTCGTCCAGGCTCGTCTGCCAGCCAAAGCGTCGCAGATCGATCTTCCCTTCCACGAACAACACCCCCTCCTCCTCCAGACGGCGACGCTGTTCGCGACCCGAATCACTACCGGCCGGCAGCGAAATCCGGCCAGCCGCGTTGACCACGCGGTGCCAGGGCACATCGCTGCCCGCCGGCAGATGACGCAAGGCATGCCCGACCAGCCTCGCCCGGCGACCCAGCCCTGCCTCCCGGGCGACCTGGCCGTAACTGGCGAC
>JBATKC010000134.1:0-6472 GCA_049669065.1 Gammaproteobacteria bacterium | reverse complement strand
CGGCGGTAACGCCATCATCGGCACAGGTGGTGAGGCGATCATCGGCACCGGCGGTAACGCCATCATCGGCACAGGTGGTGAGGCGATCATCGGCACCGGCGGTAACGCCATCATCGGTACCGGCGGTAACGCCATCATCGGCACAGGTGGTGAGGCGATCATCGGCACCGGCGGTAACGCCATCATCGGCACCGGCGGTAACGCCATCATCGGCACAGGTAGTGAGGCGATCATCGGCACCGGCGGTAACGCCATCATCGGCACAGGTGGTGAGGCGATCATCGGTACCGGCGGTAACGCCATCATCGGCACAGGTGGTGAGGCGATCATTGGCACCGGTGGTGACGCCATCATCGGTACCGGCGGCAATGGATTCCCGAAAGATGATGCGTTTGGACCGGCAATTTCTGGTCCAGTCGAGTCAATTGATCTGGTTAATGGCAAGATCATGGTACTCGGCATACCAGTGAAGGTAAGCTCTGCGACGCAGTTCACATCGACAAAAGCTTCATCCCTCCAGTTGGGAGATTGGGTGTTCGTTAGCGGAATGTCGTCAGAATATGGCGTAGCCGCCTCAATGATTCACACCGCACCTCAAGTGTTTGTGCCTGGCGTATCCCAAGTGTTCCTGTCTGGACCTGTTACAGCAGTGATGCCCGATATCGGAACGCTCAAAATTGGAGCGGCCGCGATTAACACTGTTGGCGTTGACCTGGATCGAGTGAAAGTAGGTGACTTTGTTGAAGTGTCTGGCTACCAGTCCCAGCCACAACAAGTAATAACACCCGACGTCGTGAGATCCGCCCACGATTAGACAGTAGGCTCAAGGGCGATAAAAAGAGAGCGGCTTTCGCCGCTCTCTTTGTTCCTATCTCTCGAAAAAATAGATTCCGACCCCGCATCTAGTCAAACGCGGGTCGACACTCTCAGATGAACTCTGATTCTCTGCCAACCATTTGTCGAAAGACTTCAACATTTCGAATCCATGGTTCTGAACCAGTTTTTCGAACTTCGGCACCCGCGTACGTGGAATCTGATCGTTCCACACCTGTCGCTCAAAGCGCCGCTGTCGCGGACCGGCACTTCCGGCCGACATATTGAATTGATATGTAGCGGCGAGATCATGGAGACACACCCCGAATCTCATCGCCTGAAAAGCGTCTATCCCCGATGGGTTGAAGACGCGACTCACACATTGATACTCACCTTCGGAAACCTCAGCAACACAGCCGGCGCGCATAAGTTCGGTCAACATAGCGCCCGGTGGTACGTCCCCACCCACGACGCGAAGAAGATCCCTAAACTGGTTAGCACCCTCCATCGAGAGAACGCGTGGTCGACCCTCATTATCCAAAAATCGGGCATCCTCATTCCATGTTGAAAGAACCTGGGCTGGCCTGTTGAGGCTTGCCGCGTCCAAATTTAGCGAAGGGTCCCGTATCTCGTCTCGAACCCGTTTGACTTCCTTGCGGGTGAGTCCGGTTAGTACTGCGGTCCTAGAGACGTTAGTTGGCCGTCCCCGAATGCCGTATTCGTCGCTAGCGACCTCCACGAAGGCTAGTTTTGCCATCGCCGAAAATTCCTTAAACGTGACGCCATTCTGGATCAAGAATCGGGCGATCGGAATCATGAAGTGCTTGCACGCGCTTAGCAGCGCTTCTCTGACTTGGTTACTCATGATTTCAGATCCTGATAAATTGCTCGAGACAGACAATTGCTATTAGCCACTGAGATCAGCTAGCTCATCTTGGCTGAGGATTTCGACCCCTAGCTCGCTCGCCTTCTTCAACTTCGATCCGGGGTCCTTCCCGCAGAGGAGATAGTCCGTCTTGCTGGACACGCTGGCGGTGACCTTTCCGCCCAGAGCCTCAATTCTCCGCTTTGCGTCAATCCGGGTCATCCCTTCGAAGGATCCCGTGATGACGAATACTTTACCGGATAGCGGCCCGGGCTCGCTAGCAGTAGGGACAGTGTCAGGCCAGCAGATGCCCTCGTCGCGTAGCTCAGCGATGACATCCCGGTTGTGTGGTTGATGAAAAAAGGCCTCAACATGTGCGGCCACAACAGGGCCGACGTCCGGGACCGTCTGGAGCTCTTCGGCTGTTGCCTCCATGATAGGCTCGATACTGCCGAAATGTCTGGCGAGAGAGGCCGCAGTGACTTCGCCGACTTCCCTGATCCCCAGCCCAAAGAGAAACCGCGCCAGTGTGGTCTTCTTGCTCTTCTCGAGTGCATCGACGAGCCTCGTGGCGGACTTCTCCCCCATCCGCTCGAGCCCGGCCAACACGTCCTTTTCCAAGCGGTAGAGATCAGCCGGCGTCTTGACCCTCTCCGCTTCCACCAGTTGCTCGATGAGCTTGGTGCCGAGACCTACGATATCCATCGCGCGCCGAGAGGCGAAATGCCTGAGTGACTCCTTGCGCTGCGCCTGGCAGTAAAGTCCGCCCGAACATCGGGCCACGGCCTCCCCTTCCGGTTTCACCACATCCGAGCCGCAGACCGGACAGTGTTTTGGCAATGTCACGGATCGGGTCTTGGGCGGTCTCTTCTCCATCACGACGCTGACAACTTCCGGGATCACGTCGCCTGCACGCCTGATAACGACGGTGTCGCCGGGGCGCACGTCCTTGCGCCGCATTTCATCGATGTTGTGCAGTGTCGCGTTGCTCACCGTCACGCCTCCGACCTCTACCGGCTCCAGCCTGGCGACCGGCGTCAGGGCACCGGTTCGCCCGACCTGGAATTCGATATCGCGCAGGCGGGTCATCTGTTCCTGTGCGGGGTACTTGCTTGCGATCGCCCAACGTGGCGCCCGGGACACGAATCCCAGCTCCTGCTGGAAGTCGAACCGATCGACCTTGAATACCACACCATCGATTTCGAACGGCAACTGGTCGCGCTTTTCGCCCATCGCTCGGTAGTAGCTGCGGCAGCCCTCGATGCCTTCCACCACTTGATTGAGCGGGCATATCCTCAGCCCCATGGTCCGCAACCATCCCAGCATCTGGGTATGGCGTCGGGGACGTGCCACGCCTTCCAGACCGCCGACCCCATAGGCAAAAAACTCCAGCGGGCGCTCCGCTGTCAGTCTCGGATCCAGCTGGCGCAGGCTGCCGGCCGCCGCGTTACGCGGATTGGCAAAAGTCTTGCCGCCGCTGGCCCGGGCTTTTTCGTTGAGCGCTGCAAAACCGGCCAGGGACATATAGATTTCCCCCCGCACCTCGATCACAGCAGGCAAGTCGTCGCCCAGCAGCCGTAGGGGGATGGTGCTCAAGGTGCGCACATTGTGGGTGATGTCTTCGCCGACGCTTCCATCACCCCGGGTTGCGCCGCGGACCAGCAGACCGTGCTCATAAATCAGACTCACGGCAGCGCCGTCGAGTTTGGGTTCGGCGGCATATCTCACCTCGCCGTCTGCGCCGAGGCGTTCGCGCACGCGTCGATCGAAGGCTTCCAGTTCCTCTTCGTTCAACGCATTGCCCAGCGACAACATGGGTTCCAGGTGCCGGACTTCGGCGAAGCCGGCGGCGGGCGCGTGCCCTACCCTCTGGGTCGGAGACTCCGGCGTGATCAGTTCGGGATGGGCCGCTTCCAGATCCTGCAGCTCACGCAACAAGCGATCATATTCGGCATCGGGGACCTCGGGTTCGTCGAGGACGTAATAGCGGTAGTTGTGATGATCGATCAGGCGGCGTAGTTCGGTCGCCCGTTTGGCCGCTGCGGCCTTGGTCACAGACCGGACCCCGCACTCTCGATGAGGCGGGTGATACGCTGGAACTCGACGATCTCTTCTTTCATGTGCGTCGCACGCTGATTGGTCAGCGTGCTGCCGGTCTCGTCCAGCACCTCTCCGCCAAGCTGATCCGCAAGGCGTCGGGCACAAGCGATCATCCGCGCGAGTGCCTCCACACTCCCGGTCGGTCGGACCATCATGAATGCGGTCACACCCCGGGTGCTGAATTCGTCCATCGTCTCGAACGGGAAGCTGCCCGGTTCGAGCATATTGACCACGGTGAACAAACTCCGGCCCTCCGCGTCCTGGTGATGGAATGCCCCGTAGTCGCCAAAGTTCAGCCCCTCTTCGTCGAATACGCGCAGCAGTTCCGGACCTGCGAAATCCGCGCCGCCGGCCGCACGGACGTGCAGCGCCAGGATTTTCTGCTTTTCCGGGTGCCCGGTATCGGTCTCGACGTCGGCTGCAGCGCCCTCGAGTTCGAGCTGGGTGTCGAGCTGCCTGCGTGAAGCCGGCTCGGCAACCATGGGCTCAAGATCGGCCTGCGGCAGCCCGCCCTCTTCCCAGGGCAGGCTGGGATCGAGGCGCGGCTCGACCCGCGAGACGGACGGCGTCTTATCCTGGTGTGTCGGTGTGCGGCGCCGGCCCCAAAGATACAGACCAGCCAGTAACAAGAGGCCGATCAGCAGTAGTACCGTGCGCAACTCCAGCATGTCACTAAAACCGTCGCTACATCGCCGCCATCTGGACCGCTTCGTCCAGATCCACCGCCACCAGCCTGGAAACACCGGGCTCGTGCATGGTGACACCGGCGAGTTGATGCGTCATCTCCATCGTCATCTTGTTATGCGTGATGACGATGAACTGGACCCGCTCGGACATCTCGCGGACGATTTCGCAGAAGCGCCCGACATTGGCATCGTCGAGCGGCGCATCGACCTCGTCGAGCATGCAAAATGGCGCCGGATTCAGGTTAAAGATCGAGAATACGAGTGCCACGGCAGTCAGTGCCTTCTCACCGCCAGACAGCAACTGGATACTGCTGATCCGCTTGCCGGGCGGCCGCCCCATGATGGTGACGCCGGCATCCAGCAGATCTTCACCACTGAGCTCCAGGTAGCCGTGGCCGCCACCAAACAGCCGCGGGAAGATTTCCTTGAGCCCGTCATTGACCTTGTCGAAGGTCTCCTTGAATCGGGTGCGGGTCTCCCGATCGATACGCCGGATCGCGTTCTCCAGTGTAGTCAAGGCCTCGGTCAGATCCAGATGCTGCGCGTTGAGATACTCCTGCCGTTCGGACTGTTCCCTGAGTTCGTCGATGGAGGCGAGGTTGATCGGACCAAGTCGATTGATGCGTGCGGTCAGACGCTCCAGCGCCTCCTCCCAGGCGGGGATGGAAGCATCCTCGGCCAGAGCCTCGCGCAGCGCATCCAGCTCGAATCCCGTGGCCAGGAACTGCTCGGCGATGGTCTCGCGGCGGACGCTTGTCTCGCGCGTGGACAAGCGCAGCTCGTCAAGGGTCGCGCGGACCTCTTCGGCCTGACGCTCACGCAGCTGACGATTTTCCTGCAGGTCGCGCAGCTGGCCCTCGGCACCGTGCACCGCATCTCGCGCCTCACTCAGCCCGGTTTCGACATCTACGCGTTGCTCCAGCAGGTTGGCGAGCTGAGCCTGGTGCTGTTCGAGCGGCGACTCTCCAGACTTGAGCTGGCTAGCCAGTTCGTCGCGTCGCTGGACCAGTTGTTCCGTCTGTGCCTGCAGCCGCTCCAGCGCGACCTCCGCCGACTCCCGGCTGGATCGCCGTGTCTCGACCTTGATGGCGATGTCGTGGGCAGCGACGCGCTGCGCCTGGGCGCGTTCCCGCGCCTGTTCGAGGACGCCGCGTAAAGCGTCGCGTTGCGACTCCAGCTCCTGGCGCTGCGCCTCGAATACCGACATCTGGCCCATGGAGGTCTCAAGATGCGAGCGCGAGCCGCGCAAAATCCCCTCAGCTTCTTCAAGTTGGGCAACGATATCGGCCTCTTCTGTCTTGAACTGGCCAAGCTGGCCGTGGGCCTGTTCAAGACGCGATTTTGTCGAACTCAGCTGGCCACGCAGATCGGCATGGGATCGGTGCGCCTGATTGATCTTCTCCTGCAAACCATCGCGATCCTGCTCCAGCGTCCGGAGCTTGCGCTTGATCTGTTCGTAGGCCTCCTCACCAGCGTCGGTATCAGCGCTCAGGCTTTCGACCCTCTGGCGCTGCTCCCGGATCTCCTGTTCGCGGCGCAGCAGCCCGCTCTCGCCTTCACTGGGCCTGTTGATACGCAGCCATCCGGGTCCCAGCCAGATGCCATCCCGGGTCACCACGGATTCGCCGGGGCCCAGCAGACGTCGCATGGCCAGCGCTCGCGGCAGATCCTCCACCGCCCGCACGCCAGCCATCAGGTGCGCCAGCACCGGAGGACCGTCCACATAGGCGCGGAGCAGATCGGACTGCGGCGTGACACCGTGCGCGCCCAGCTCGGCGTCAAGGAAACTGACCGCGCCATGAGTGAGCGCGTCGAGCGCACCGGCGACGGTATCGAGACCATCGACACAGACGGCTTCCAGGTAGGTACCGAGGACGGTTTCCGCTGCACGCTCCCAGCCTGCCTGCACCGATATCTGTTCGGCCAGTCGCGGCCGGCCCTGCAGCCCGCACCCCTCCAGCCAATCCGCGACCGCGCCGCCCTTGCGACCCAGGGCGGCCTCCTGCAG
>JBATKC010000133.1:0-4842 GCA_049669065.1 Gammaproteobacteria bacterium | reverse complement strand
CAGGAAGTTTCGGCGTCCCTTGCGTGTTACGTCTTTCATGGTCTGTTCCATTAGTTAAAAAAGGCCGGCGGGGGGACCGCCGGCCAAGGACGCGGTTTCAGAAACTGAAACCTGGGGGATAAGTTTCAAGTCATTTAGCGCAGCTTAGCTGGCGGGCGGCAGAAGGACTTCGTCAATAACGTGAATAACTCCGTTGCTCGCTTCGATGTCGGTCGCGGTAACGTTGGCCTGGTTGACGCGGACTCCGTTATCGTCGGCCGCGATGGCGACGGTTTTGCCGTTGACGGTTTCGGCACTTTCAAGTGTTACGACCTGGGCGGCGGTCACCTCTCCCGACACGACGTGATAAGTGAGGATGGCGATGAGCTGGTCCTTGTTCTCCGGCTTCAACAGTGTTTCGACCGTGCCCGCCGGAAGTTTGGCAAAGGCGGCGTCAGTCGGCGCGAAGACAGTGAAGGGACCTTCGCCCTGTAGCGTATCGACCAGGCCGGCGGCCTCGAGCGCGGCGGCCAGGGTGGTGAAGTCGCCTGCGGCAACGGCCACTTCAACAACGTCGCCCTGTTTGGCCTTCATTTCGCCATGGTGTCCGGCTGAGGCGGGCGAGGCGAGGAAGATGCCCGCCAGCAGAGCGGCTTGGGCGACGAGGAATCCTGCGAGCGGGTTTTTCTTGAGAGCGATCATGGTGTTCTCCAAACGGGTAATAATGAGGTTGGACAGAGTCTACCCAATTTCTAGGTTTTGTCAATACTTCATCTAGACAATATTTCGACAATCTCAGAGCCTGTGTGGTCGCCCGGTAGATTGGCCGGCGGGTCCCGGTATGGAGGGCTGTCGCCCGGAACGCTTCGGCGCCGCGGTTCATGGCGCACTTCCTGCACGGGTCAAGACCGGCCGTGGAAGAGTGCTGCGCTGCAGATCGGCGTTTCGCGGCCACATGCGTATACTCGCCGGACTGCCGCCGGGCCAGTCAATGTCCGGATCCTTGGGGAGGAGATATGAATAACAGAATCATGGGGGCGGTCCTGCTGGGCCTGACCTGTCTGCCGCTCGTCGCGACGGCGCAGCAGGAAGAGGAACAACAGTCATACGTCTACGCGACATATTTGTATTGCGATGTCACCCGCCAGGAAGAAGCGGACAAGATCGTGGAAACCGTGGACAAGCCGGTCATGGACGGTCTGGTAGCCAACGGCACGATCACCGGCTGGGGCTGGCTCGCACATCACACCGGTGGCAAGTGGCGTCGCATCCGCTACCACACGGCTGGCAGCATGGGCGATCTGCTTGGGGCGCTGGACAAGATCGGCGACGCGATGGAGCAAGCAGCGGGCGATGACGACACCATGGGCAAGATCTGCAACCAGCATGAGGATTATATCTGGCACTCCTTGGCAGGTTCCGAGGGTGAAACACTGGATTCAGATCGGGGCAAGGCCGGTTTGTCGGTTTATCACGTGTGCAACATGGCCGATGAGGGGCGCGCTGACGAAATCGTCAAGACGGTGTTTGCGCCGATCTATGACGCGCATGTCGGCCCGGGAAAACTCAAATCCTGGGGCTGGTCCGAGCACATCGTCGGCGGCAAGTACCGGCGTCTGGCGACGATGACCGCGGACGACTGGCCGACGCTGCTAAAGGTGCGTGGAGAGATCTTCGACGCCATGGACGAAGCGGACAATCCGCTGGCCGATGAATTCAGCGAGATTTGCGGCTCGCACTCGGATTATCTCTGGGAAATCCAGCACGAGAGCTAGCACACGCGTCTCATCTCGGTTTCGGCAGGACGACCGACCCCGCTTCGGCGGGGTCTTTTTTTGCTCGCATCGATGACCCGGTTCAACGCCGCAGGATCGCCCACCAGCGCGCGATATTGAGCAGGCTCATCAGCGACGCCGCCACATAGGTCAGCGCCGCCGCTTTTAGCAGCCGCCTGGCGTGGGGCGCGTCACCCGGGTGCAGGATGCCGCCCTGCTCCAGCATCGGCATGGCGCGGCTAAAGCTGGCATCAAATTCGGTGGGAAGGGTCGCCATGTGCACCAGGATCGCGGTGCCTAGCGTGGCCAAGCCGCCGAGGAACATCAGGATGCCAGCGGAGGGTGCGCCGCTGATCATGCCGACAAATGGCGACGCCATGAGCGCCGCCGCACCGAACCGCTCTATGCCCCGGGTCGCGCTGACCAGACGCGTCCGCCATCGCAGCGGACGGTATCCCGTATGGTCCTGATGGGCGTGGCCTACTTCGTGGGCGGCGACGGTAATCGCGGTCAGCGATCGCCCGTCGTATTTGTCCGGCGTGAGCCGGACCGCCTTGTCTTTCGGGTCGTAGTGATCACCGGCCTCTGTACGCTCGACGGCGACGTCGCGCAGCTCCAGGGCGTCGAGCAGCTGTCTGGCCAGCTCCGCCCCGGTCTCGCGATAACGATCGCCCGGCTCGCTATACCGACGCATGATCTTCTGCACCCAGAGGCCAGGGCCGAAAACCACCGCGATCAATACTAGAGCCGGGATCAGGAGATGCATGGCACTCTATGATACGCCGGCAGGCGGATTTGGCCGTGAACTCGCAATCCGGCCTGGCCTTGCGAACGGGGCGTCGCTGTGCGGCAGCCCGCATCCGACTCCTCGATTGGCGCCCCGGCGGTAACGCCAGGGCGGATGCTCGAGACGGGCTGTGGATGTTCCCCGGTACATGTTCCGACCTCGCGCCGAGATGGAGACAAAAAAAGCCCGGTCATTGCTGGCCGGGCGTTCGGAATCGTATGTGCCCTGAATATCAGACCTGGCAAGCGCCGATCGTTGCGTAGTCGACCACGATCAGCTGCGGCAACGGGCCTTCGCTACCGTCTCCCTGAGGATCTCTCGCGATCACGTCAAGCACCTGACCACCGTTCAGCGGGAAGTCCTGGGCTTCGATCGCGATGATGGCCTTGCTGCCGGCCGGGGTCACGTAGATGTCGTAGATACCGGGGGCGACCGACTGGATGCCGGTGTCGAAGGTGAACGGCACGTCCCCGAAGGTGGGCCCCACATCGGGATCGTTGAAATCGGTCCCGTCCTCGAGCAGATAGATATCGACGTTGTCGGTGCTGGGCGACGCATGGGTCACGCGCAGCTTGGTTTCGGTGATGACGGAGCGGGTATTGCTGACCAACTCAATCTGCTGCAGCACCGGCGTCGACAGCGCGAAACCGGTGACGATAGCGGTCGCCTCGTCGGCCTTCTCGACGGTCACCGGGAACGACAGTACCGGTGTGGGGTCACCCGGGGCCGTGATGTTGATCGCATAACCGGCCGGGGCCGGGATCGCCTCGATCGCGCAAGACGCAGTGAACGGCACATCAATAGCCAGCGGAATCGCATCGTCCGCCGGGGTGGCATCAGCATCCGCCAGGATATCGACATTGCCCGCATCGGGTGACGCATGTACTGCGTAAGCGGCTGCGGGCGTGGCCACATCGAGAAGATCGGATGAACCGGCGCCGTCGAGTGTGACGAGCTGGATCGGCGTGGTCCCCGGCCCGGTATTTTCTACCGCCGCGATCAGCAGGTCGACACCGGCGGCCAGCGAAATCTCGCCAGAGTCGTACACAACCGCTGCGGGATCACCAGCAACGGTAACGCGGATTTGGTAGTCGCCTTCTGGCACGTCTACCCGGGCGGTCGATGCCTGGTAGGCCAGCGGCCCGAAGGGCTCGACTGCCTGGTTGACCGGAACGCTGATGGCCAGGTCGGCGTCAAAGGCGGTGACATAGACATCGACATCAGGCGCATCGGGGGCAACGTGGACGACCTGAGCGCGGAAGTTACCGGCAGGAATCGCGACGTTGCTTGGATTGGCGACGACCAGCGCGGAGATCGGGGCGGCAACGTCTCCCACCGCGATCGCGGTGTACTCGGTGCGTCGGTCAAGGGTCAGGATTTCGTCGATAACGATGGAGTCATCGCCAGGCAGTATCGCTTCGATCTGAACCTGAGTCGTGCGGGGGACCTGGAGGAAGCCGGACCCGATCGTGTAATCGACGTCGCCCGCCACGACATTGCCGTTGACGATGACGTTGACAGGCGGGGCGTCGGGTGAAGCGTGGAACACGCGCAGCTCCGGCGGCTTCCCGGTACCCCCGCTGCCTCCACAAGCGGTGAGCAAGAGTGCGATTGCGGCAACAGATGCCGTGGCAAGAATTCTGTTCATCAAAGTCTCCATGATTAATAACCAGATCGGCGGGATTTGTAATTTGTTGGTAACAGCGGGCGCTTGGCAGTGGGTAAACCTACGTTCCCAGAATTAAGATAAGTCGAATTTGCACTTGGGCGAGACATTAACGGCCGGAGCGTGAAGCACAGGTGAACCACCCGTGAAGAACGCGTGAAGATGGCAGCACAAGCGTCATCGCGTTCGCGATCATCTGCGGTTGCAGTTCGGGCGACCGCGGACTTCCGGCATTTCTTATCAATAAGAGGCCTCGCGATGCGATAAGATCGGTTGACGCGGCCCTGACGGCCGCGTTCCGGGGAGTCAGCAGACAGATGAGCTCATTTTTTTCCGAGCTGCAGCGTCGGAACGTGTTCCGGGTAGCGGCGCTCTACGGCATCGTCGCCTGGGTGCTGATCCAGATCGTGGACGTGGTCATGCCGCGTCTCGGTATCCCCGAATGGGGCGTGACGCTGGTGATCGTGCTGCTTGGCATCGGCCTCCCCATCGCGCTGATCTTCGCCTGGGCCTTCGAGCTGACGCCTGAAGGCATCAAACGCACGCGCGAGGTGGATCCGGAAATTTCGGTCACGCCGGACACCGGCCAAAGACTCAACCATCTGATCATCGGCGTCCTCGGCGTCGCCGTGGCC
>JBATKC010000132.1:0-2083 GCA_049669065.1 Gammaproteobacteria bacterium | reverse complement strand
GCGCAAAGCAACACCAGCGGCATCGACTTCGATCTCGCGCTCGATGCGCCCCGTGGCGAGGTCTACCAGGAACCCGTGTACGCCCGACTCGATGATCACCCGCTCAAGCTCACCGCGATCGGCCGCTGGTCGGACGCCGTGCTGGTGATCGAAAGCATCGGCATCGAACAGCCCGGCGTGATGCAGGCCAGCGGCGCATTTGAAATCCGCCAGGTCGCAGCCAGCGACGACAAGGATATCGGCGACCCGGAGCAGGATGACAGGGTCGCCGACGATCCGGAGGATAATAGCCGAGCCGATGGACCGGACGCTGAAACCGCCCCATCGTGGACGGTGGCGTCGGGGCATCTGTCGCTGGATCCGATCACGCTACCGGGCGGATACGACGTGCTGATGCGGCCGTTTTTGGCCAACACGGATCTGGGCAATATGGAGACCAGCGGCAGCCTGCGCATGGACCTGAGCCTGAAGGACGATGCACCGGAGTCCATTGACCTTGTCGTCGAGAATGTCTTTATGGATGACCGGGACGGCCGTCTCGGTCTCTATGGGCTGACGGCGAACTTCGCCTGGGCCCGCGGACGACAGCAGGCTGCCGAGGTGCCGGTCACCGTCGGCTGGCAGGGAGGCTTTGTCTACGGCATCGCGCTTGACGCAGCGCGTTTCGAGTTCGCGGTGGAACCGGGTCAATGGCGGCTGCGCCAGCCGACCCTGATCCCGTTCCTCGGCGGTGGCCTGGCCGTGGAGACACTGGAGATCGGCGACTTCACGCCGGGCAATGCGCGGGTTGCCATCGACGCGCGTTTGCAGCCGGTGAGCATGCTCGCGCTGACCCGGGCCCTGGACTGGCCGCCGCTGTCGGGGAATCTGTCCGGCGTGATCCCGAGCATGAGTTATCGGGACGGTGCGCTGACCTTTGGCGGCACGCTGGCGGCGCAGATGTTCGATGGCGAGATCAGGGTGAGCAACTTCCGCCTGCGTGAGCCGTTCAACCCGGGGTCGCGGCTGGAAGCCGACATCGCCATCGACAGTCTCGATCTGAAACGCGTGACCGAGGCGCTGTCGTTCGGGCTGATCACCGGAAAGCTGGACGGCTATGTCAAAGGCCTGAAGATGATCGACTGGTCGCCGGTGGCCTTCGACGCCCGGATATTCACCCCACCCGGCGACAAGTCACGACACCGCATCAGCCAGCGCGCGGTGGACAATATTGCCAACCTCGGCGGTGGCGGCGGCGCGGCGGCGCTATCCAAGGGCTTCCTCAGATTCTTCGAGGATTTCTCATACAGCCGTATCGGGCTCGGCTGCACGCTGCGCTACGACACCTGCGAGATGTCGGGCATCGAGCCGGCGGGCACCGGCTACTATATTCTCCGCGGCAGCGGGCTGCCGCAGATCAATGTGGTGGGCTATTCACGCAAGGCCAGCTGGTCCACCATCGTCGAGCAACTAAAAAGCATCATGGAATCCGAGGGCCCTGTTATAGAATAGGTTTAGGTGTCCGGTCCCGGGTCACGACCGAGGAGAACAACCCATGTTCCGACTTCACGCGAAACTGCTTATCGCCGCGACGGCATTGATCGCCGCCTGCGTCACCATCAACGTGTATTTCCCCGCGGCGGCAGCGGAGAAAGCCGCCGACCGTATTATCGATGACGTCTGGGGCCCGGCCGCCGAAGCGGCGAAGGGCGACGCCCAGAGCGCGGTCCTCGACCAGTTCGATCTGATGACACCGGTCCGGCTGGCCGCCAACAACGTGCTCGAATTCCTGATCCCGAGCGCCCAGGCCCAGGTTGACTTCGATATCGATACCCCGGAAATCCGCGCGCTGACCGCGTCGATGAACGGCCGCTTCAAAAAGATGGAGCCGTTTTACAGCTCTGGCGCGATCGGACTGACCGGCGACGCGATGATCGACATCCGCGATCGCAATCTGGTGCCGCTGGCCCAGCGCAACACCATCCGCCAGCTCGTCGATGCCGAAAACAACGACCGCAATGCGCTGTACAAGGCGATCGCCGTGGCCAACGGCCATCCCGAGTGGGAAGGCCAGATCCGCGATACGTTCGCCCAACGCTGGATC
>JBATKC010000131.1:0-4248 GCA_049669065.1 Gammaproteobacteria bacterium | reverse complement strand
GATGGAGGTCGCGATCCCGCCGCGCTGTGACGTGTATCGTTGCCAATGACGATGAGCCTGTGCCAGCATCATCGGTTTTGTGGGCCGCATGATCCGGCCCGGCAGCAGAGACCGGAGGCCGATCGTGCCAGAAGCAATCCGTTATGCCGTTTTCCCCGTCGCCGGCAAGGGCACACGTTTCTTGCCCGCGACCAAGGCCAGCCCCGAGGAGATGCTGCCGGTGGTGGACAAGCCGCTGATCCAGTATGCGGTGGAGGAGGCGATGGCCGCCGGCGCGACCAACCTGGTATTTATCACCGGCCGCCACAAACGCGCCATCGAAGATCACTTCGACTCGGATTTCGAGCTCGAAGAATTGCTGCGGGAAAAACACAAGACCGAGCTGCTGGAGATGGTGCACTCGTTGGTGCCGGCCAACGTCAACTGCATCTACTTGCGCCAGGGCGCGCCCCTGGGGCTGGGCCATGCGGTGCTGTGCGCCCGCGCCGTCGTGGGTAATCAGCCATTTTTCGTCCACCTGGCCGATGACCTGATCGACGCCGAGACGCCGTGTCTGGAACAGATGCGTCAGCTGTATGAGGAGACGGGCGGTAGCGTGATCGGTGTCCAGCCGATACCCCCGGATCAGACCGATCAATACGGCATTGTGGACGGCGATCCGCTCGACGATGGCGTGTGGCGTTTGCGCGCGATGGTGGAGAAACCGGACCCGGCGGCAGCCCCGTCGAATCTCGCCGTCGTCGGGCGCTACATCCTGGAACCGCAGGTATTCGATTATCTGGAGACGATCGAACGCGGGGCCGGCGGAGAGATCCAGCTGACTGACGCGATTGCGGCGCTGCTCGCCGAGCGGCCGGTCCGCGCTTATCGTTTCGACGGTCTGCGTTTTGACTGCGGCAGCAAGCTGGGCTATCTGCAGGCCGGACTGCATTTCGGGATGAAGCACGAAGAATTCGGTCCCGCGTTTTCCGAATATGTGCGCGGGGTGGTCGCGTCGGCGTCCTCCTAGTCGCGGTTTTCTTGGCCGGAGTCGTCGGAGTTGTGGTGAGTACCACTGTCGGCGAGATGACTTTGCGGCTATTGTAGGGGCTCGTTCAGCTAACTTGCAGAGGGTCGGATTGATGAAGCGAATGATGATGGTAATGGCGGTGGCGACAGCCCTGTGCTGGACCGCGTCGGCGACGGCGGGGGATCCTGCCGCCGGGGAAGCGATCTACAACGACCAGTGTTCGGACTGTCATGAACCCGATGATTTCTCGGGGGAAAGCGCGGCGGATATCAGCGTGTGGATCGTCGAGGCAAAAGACTCGAAGAAACACAAGGGCAAAGTCGATATCGCTGCGCTGAGCGCGGAGGACGTGGCGAACGTCGCCGCTTTTTACGCGCAATAGCTCTATTCGGATCGATTGCGACGGCCTCATAATTTTTTGGCCGTGCGCAAACGCGAAAAACCGGTGACATCGTCACCGGTTTTTTTTGTTTTGCCTTTTTTGCGCATGGTCACGGAGGCCGTCGTGGCGTGGTCTTTAGAGATTTGTACCGAAATACGGGCCCAAATTGATCTGTGTCATTTGTCTTTGCCCTCGGATGGGCTAAAAACTCTTATGAAGCAATGACTAGCGATGGTTAATAAGAATCATTCCCATTCGATCTCCAAGGGGCCGCTCGCGGCCCAACGGCGGTTCGGATCGTTTGGGCGGTTGTGGTGAATCCGGACGCTTCGATCAAAACGCCGGATCGTGGCGCCCTCTTTGGGCACATTTCTCTAACTTGGGGGCAGTCAAAAATGGACGCATTGAAGCACGGTAACTCCCGTCTTTTTACGCTCCTCGCGGCCTGTATCCTCGCTGTCGGCATCGCTGGTTGTAGCGGTGATGATGGCGATCGTGGGGCGGCAGGCGCAAACGGAGCAGACGGAGCAGACGGTCTTGCATGCTGGGACCTCAACGGTAACGGCATAGGAGATCTTCCTGACGAAGACACAAACGGAGACGGCGTCGTTGACGTCAATGACTGCCGCGCTGTAGGGGACACGATCGAAATCGGTGATGGCAGCGGCCTCACCGAGGAGGAGATCGAGGAACTCGGTGGCCTGGTCGCCGATATCGTCGGTGTGACGGTGGCCAGCCCACCGGTCGTGACCGTTATTGTCGAAGACGCCCATGGTAATCCGGCGCTCGGGATCACAAGCGGCGTGTGGTTCACCTTTGCCAAGCTGGTCCCGGCCGCCAACGGCGACGTGGCCTACTGGCAGAGCTATGTGAACCGGGTGGAGACGGCTAATGCCAACCCCACCCCCAACGTGCTGCCGCAATCTGTACAGGCGACCACTGACAGCCAGGGCACCCTGGTGGAACTGGGCGGCGGGATGTATGAATATACTTTCGCCACGGATGTCGCCAACGTCACCGATCCCATCGCGGTGGCCTGGGAACCGACCCTGCCGCATCGCGTCGGCTTCGAGATCCGTCTCAGCGGGGACGCCGAGCCACTGGCACCCGATAATCCTGTGTATGACTTCATCCCGGAGACCGGCGAGGTGCTCGACCCGGGCTCCAACCTGATCGCCGACACCGAGAACTGCACCGCCTGCCACTATCGCTTCGATCTGCACGGCGGACCGCGGCGCACGGTGGAATACTGCGTGACCTGCCATAACCGTGGCACCATCGATCAGGACACGGGCGACTCGGTGGATATGGCCTATATGGCCCATTCGATCCATCCGGGTTTAGAGGATCGCGGCGTGCCGTACATCATCTACGGTTATGGCGACTTCGTGCACGACTATTCCGAAGTCACCTACCCGCAGGACATTTTGTACTGCGAAAACTGCCACGAGGCCTCTGAAGCGACACCCGACGGTGATCTCTGGAACGAATCGGCCACGGCTTCGACCTGTGGCGGTTGCCACGCGACCGGACTGCTCGCCAGCAACCCGGATGCGGTCACCGGCGTGCCGACCTACCAGTTCGATCATGGCGCCGCCGGTGCCGATGGCGGGTTCAACGTCGTTGCCGACGATGGCTCCTGCGCGACCTGCCACCTGGGCAGCATCCAGAATGCCGGACCGGCCCTGGCCATACACAGCACCGTCGACGGCAGCGATCGTTTCAGTGACGAGTTGGGTGATAATTTCCTGCTCTCGATCGTCAACGCCACAGACACCGCTGGCGGACCGATCGACCCGGGCGACACGGCGCAGATCACCTTCCGCGTCGACAAACCCGACGGCACAGCCTGGGATATCGTCAACGATCCCGAGATCACCGCGCTAAACCTGTATGTGGCCTGGGCCACGGCCGATATCTATAACGGGCAGGAAGACGGTAGCACCTGGGGCCTGAGAGACAACGGCGGTGGCACCGAGGTCGTTGAAGAACCTGGATATCCGCATCGGATGTATCTGGCAGCGATCCAGGCGTCCGCATCGTTGGTGCAGAATGGCGACGGCAGCTATACGGTGGATCACTTCGCACCGGTGCCGCTGGACTACACAGGTGACGTGATGATCGCGCTTGGAGGCCGTCAGCAGTTCACCGCCACTGACAACGACAACGTGACGGACTTCTATAGGGCCTACCCGACCAGCGCGGTCTTCTATCCCGACAGCCCGCGCGAGTTCCAGGTCGACAGCGCCAAGTGTAATTCCTGCCACGAGAAGCTCGCCTTCCATGGCGGCAACCGCGCCGGCAACTATGAGATCTGCCTGGTCTGCCACAACGCCGATCTGCAGATCACCGACGATCCGCTGCCGGCAGAGGGCTTCCAGTTCGGATACATGGTCCACAACATCCATATCGCCAGCCCGACATGGGCGGGTGGTCTGTATGGAGACGTGACCTATCCGATTGCGGGTGCTGAGGGCGGCGTCGCCATCTGCGAAGCCTGCCATATCCCCGGGGGCTATAACGCAGCGCGGGCGACGGCGCGTGCCGTCAGCACCGGCGGTAACCTCGCCGGCGATGACCTGGGCAACAACACCTGGCTGGACGACGTGGCGACCACGCCGACGTCGACGGCCTGCGGTGCATGTCACACCAGCTCTGCAGCGGCGGGACACTTCGCATCCAACGGTGGCCAGGTGGGCGTGCAGAAAGATTCGATCATCGGTGCCACGCCGGGTGTGGGTGGATTGCCGAATGGTCAGGAAGCCTGTGCGGTCTGCCATGGTGCGGGGAATACGTTTGACACGACCCTGTACCACGTCCCCCCTCACGAGTAACAACCACAACCGGGGCGCCCGCA
>JBATKC010000130.1:0-3294 GCA_049669065.1 Gammaproteobacteria bacterium | reverse complement strand
TGCGGCCCTACCTTGACTGTTGTGCGCTTCCGGGACAGCCGGAGCGCGGGATAACGGAGCTTTCTGCGTGGAGCTATTTCTTTCCAATATCGCTTCACCGCCGTTGCTGTTCTTTTTTCTCGGCCTGGCCGCCGCATTGCTCAAATCAGATCTTGACGTACCCGCATCGGTAGCGAAATTCCTTTCGCTTTATCTGCTGTTTGCGATCGGTTTCAAGGGCGGCGTTGCGCTGAGCGAAACCGACATCGGTTGGAGCGTGGCCTTGAGCCTGCTCGCGGCGCTGACGCTCGCGTTTGTCACCCCGTTTATCGCCTTCGCCTGGCTGCGTCGCAAGATGAAGGTGGCCGACGCCGCTGCATTGGCGGCGACCTACGGATCGGTCAGCGCGGTGACCTTCGTGACCTGCACCAGCTATCTGGACGCAGCTGGCATCATGTGGAGCGGTCACCTGGTGGCCGCGCTGGCGATTATGGAATCACCGGCGATCATGGTCGGGATCCTGCTCTACCGGCGCTTCTCGTCCCAAGCTCTCGACGGGAATGGGGGTAACTCCGGCAGCGCTGAAGTGCTGCGGGAAGCGTTCCTCAACGGATCGGTGTTCCTGATTATCGGCAGCCTGATCATCGGCCTGGTCACCGGTTCCGCCGGCATGGATCAGGTCGGCCCTGTGGTCAAGGATCTGTTCTCGGGCGTGCTGTGTCTGTTCCTGCTCGACATGGGTCTGGTCGCAGCCCAACGCCTGCGTGACCTGCGCAAACTGGCCTTTGTGGCCTTCGGCCTGACGTTCCCCCTGCTGATGGCATTGCTCTCGGCCGGGCTGGCGATCGGCATCGGCATGTCCGAGGGGGATGCATTGTTGTTGACCATTCTTGGCGCCAGCGCCTCCTATATCGCAGTGCCGGCCGCGATGCGGCTGGCCGTGCCGGAGGCAAATCCCGGGCTATATCTGCCGATGGCGCTGGCGGTCACGTTTCCGATGAATCTCATCATCGGGATCCCGCTTTACCATCTGTTTATCCGAACGGTGATGTACTGATGAAACCCTGCAAGCGTATCGAAATAGTCATCGAGCAGAGGCAGGCCTCCGCGCTACTTGAATCGCTGGACGAGCTTGGCGTGCCAGGCTACACCGTGATCCCCAGCGCACGAGGCAGCGGCGATCGGGGTCTGCGCGGCGGCGACGAATTGACCGGCGTGATGACCAATTCGGTGATCCTGATCGCCTGCCCGGAAGCAGACGTCGCGGCCATCCTCGATGTCGTCCGGCCGGCGATCCGCCGTTCCGGCGGTGTCTGTCTGATCTCCGACGCGATCTGGTTAAGCCACTGACCCGGGCTTAATCAACCGCTGCGCCAACGGAACCGGCAGCATCACCGAGGTTTTTCTCATAGCCCAGCTGGCGGAAGTCCTCGGCGTAGAATTCTTCCACTATCTGCAGGGATTCCTCGCAGTAATAGCTCCGGTAGTCCCGACGTTCGCTGGCGTTGAGATGGGGCGTCGACGTGAATTCAACACCGAGTCGTTCAGCGACCCGCCGGCTGTCTTCCTCAAGATTGTTGACCCGGCCGATAAAATCCATGTCGAGATCGCGCAACCAGCGTGTCTGCGGATTACATTGGCTCAGACCCATCACGTTGTACAAACCGATGTCTTCGCACTCGCCCGCGGCCAGCCGCCGGCAAAACGACAGGAATTGCTCGCCCTCGGTGAGCACGCCGTATCGCTGCACATAGTCAAACAGGGACACCGCGCGTTCGTAGGGGTTGCGACTGAAGGCGAACTTGAACGCCGAGCGGTCGAATGCAGCCGAGACGATGCCACGGCGAACGAGTTCGGCATAGTCCATATGGCCGAAAGTGACGATGCCACGGTTGGCGAAACGGAATCGTGCCAGATGCAGGGATTTGAGCTTGGGCGCGTCGAGCAGGCTGAACACACTGGTGCCGGCCGTCTTGGGGATCCAGATAAACACAGCCTTGGGCTGACCGATCGTGTGGGCATACGCCTTGAGCAGGGCCAGGCCGCTGTAGTCGGCCAATTTTGCGATCTGTCTTCGACGTTTACCCATATTAAATAAATATATAAATCATTATCTTGCCAATTCTTATTCAAATTGATTCGAGACCACTGGAAGCGAAACTGTGTGTCGTCTGACTGGCCATTGCGATGTGGATCCGGGCAGTCTCGTCAGGCGGGGCCAATGGTAATGCATCCGGGCGATCGCCGGCGCTGCTGGATTGTCAGTGGAAACGCCAGCATGAGGGGATCTCCGGGTTCGCCGCAAACCCCCGCGGCGGTCAGTCATCGCGCGATGTGCTTCACCCGGGCGCTACTACCGGATCGTGCCGGCGGCGCGTCGAGCGCCTGACCGGGAAATGCTAAACTAGCCGGCAATTTCCCGCGCCGGTCCAGGCCCGTCGCGGACAGCTGATGGCCCCCGAACCCCCGGTGCGAACCCGATCGCGGACCGGGTCGAGACAGGAGTCCCGTCCATGGACTATTGCGTCTTTATCCATACCAACCCCAAGCAGATCGTTGGCGCGATCGTGGCCCAGTATGCGCTGCGGCGTCAGTCACAGAATGCGGACAAGTTCGAGGTCAAGCTGATCGAGACCACGGACCATCCGTTCCTCGCCGAGTTCGAGGGGCAGATGTATCTGCGCGACGGCGTCAAACGGGTCTGGCTTAACGACGACCTGCAGTCATTCACGCCACTTCGATTCATGCCTCCGGAGTTGATGAATTATTCTGGCCGCGCGGTCGTCATCGATCCCGATATCTTCGCCGTGGCCGACATCTGGGATCTGCTGTCCCGGGACATGGGCGATTACTCCATCATGTGCCGCAAGCGCTCCGGGCCCAAGGGTCTGGTGGACAAGTGCTACGCCTCGAGCGTCATGCTGCTGGACTGCTCCCAGCTCAAACACTGGCGCTGTGAGGAACAGTTCCGCTCGATGTTCGATTTCAGCCTCGATTACCACGACTGGATCTGTCTGAAATCCGAGGACCGCAGCAAGATCGGGTTCTTTGAAAACGAGTGGAATGATTTTGACAAGCTGACGCCACAGACCCGGATGTTGCACACCACGCGGCGCAAGACCCAACCCTGGAAGACAGGTCTGCCGATCGACTGGCGGCCTGCGGAACGCTTCCGTGCATTCCCCCCGCTCGGCTGGCTGATGCGGGCGCGGCGCAAGATATTCGGCGAGTACGGCATGTTGGGCAATTACTCCGCCCATCCGGATCAGAATCAGGAGCGTCTGTTTTTCGGCTTGCTACGGGAGTGTGTTGAAC
>JBATKC010000129.1:0-6509 GCA_049669065.1 Gammaproteobacteria bacterium | reverse complement strand
TCGCTCAGCACCCGACGCCAGGCGCGGGCGCCGGGCTGTCCGGCATACAGCCCCAGCGCGTGGCGGGTCATGGAAGACAATTTCTGCCCCGCTTCCAATTGAGTCTGGACGTAGGACATCCACTCACCGACGACCCACGCTCGGCTCGCCGGCGCCTGACCACCGAGGACCTGCTGTTCGAAGCCGGCGAGGATCCACGGGTTGTGGTAGGCCTCGCGGCCGATCATGACGCCGTCCAGCAGGGCCAATTCGTCGCGGGCGTCGTCGAGACTGCGGATACCGCCGTTGAGGATCACGGTCAGTTGCGGGAGTTCCTGCTTGATCCGGTGCACGAACTCATAACGCAGCGGCGGCACCTCCCGGTTCTGCTTTGGGCTGAGACCGGAAAGCACGGCCTTGCGCGCATGGATGACGAAGACGCGGCAACCGGCCGCAGACACCGTGTCGACAAAGTCACGCAAGAAGCCGTAGTCCTCGTGATCGTCGATACCGATGCGGGATTTCACCGTGACCGGAATCGTCACCGCCTCGGCCATGGCCGCCACACAGTCCGCGACCAGACCGGGCTCCGCCATCAGACAGGCGCCAAAGCGCCCCGACTGCACGCGGTCGCTCGGACAACCCACGTTCATATTCACTTCGTCATAACCGAGGCCTTCGGCGATCCGGGCCGCGGCCGCCATCTCCTGCGGATCGCTGCCGCCCAGCTGTAGCGCGAGGGGATGCTCGGCCGGATCAAAAGCCAGCAGCCGCTCCCGGTCCCCGTGCAGGACCGCGGCCGCGGTCACCATCTCGGTATACAACAGCACGCTGGGAGAAATGAGACGCAGCAGATACCGGCAGTGCCGATCTGTCCAGTCCATCATCGGGGCAACCGCCAACCGGCGCTGAGCGTCGCTGATCATCGCGTCAAGGATACGCGAAAGCCGATGACCGGACCCGGCATCGGCAGCGTGGATCTAGTCGATCCGGGCGGTCTCGGCGATCAGAAAATCCACCACGGCCTGCAGCGCTTCGTGTTCACTCGCGCCCTCTTCGAGTGCCTGACCATAGGCCCTGATCTGTTTATGCGCGCTGGTGCCGCCCTTGAGCATGTCGCGGGCGCGCAGGACCTCCGGCAGACAGCCGAGTTCTTCAGCATCCTCGCTGACGATCTCGATCAGCTCTTCGACCAGCTGCGGGTAAGGGATGATCTCGCCTTTGGCCAGGTCGACCATGCCTTCGTCAAAACTGTAGCGCATCGCGCGCCAGCGATTCTCCATCAGCAGCATCGGCGAGTACATACGCCAGCGGCGGTTGGCGCAGCGCAATCGATAGAGCATGCGCATCAGGCTGACGGTCAGCGCGGCCAGGGTCACGCCATCCTCCAGCCGGGTGCACACATCGGTGACGCGCATCTCCAGCGTGGGGTAGCGATCGCTCGGCCGCAGGTCCCACCAGATCTTGGTCGCGTCCTGGATCAGCCCGGCGTTGATCATCACCCCGACATGGCGACGGTATTCGGCGTAGCTGACAAAGCGCTCCGGCAGGCCGGTCCTTGGCAGCGCGTCGAACACCGTCAGCCGATAGGACTTGAGCCCCGTGTCTTCGCCCTCCCAGAACGGTGACGAGCAGGACAAGGCGAGCAGATGGGGCAGAAAATAGGAGAACTGGTTCATCAGATCGATGCGCAGTTCATCGTCGTCGATGCCGATGTGGACATGCATGCCGCAGATCAGCAGACGCCGTGCCGCGGCCTGCATCTCGCTGGACAAGGAGTCGTAACGCTCGCGTTCGGTGTGCTTCTGATCCAGCCAGCGCGCGTAGGGATGGGTCGACGCCGCCAGCGGCGCCAGACCATGACGATTCGAGACTTCGACCACCGCCGACCGGAGCCGGGTCAGATCGGCGCGGACTTCCTGAATATTGCTGCACACCCGGGTGCCGATCTCGATCTGCGCGCGCAGGAACTCGGGGCTGACCTGCCCCTGGAGCAGTTCTTCGCATTCCTGCATCAGCGACGGAGGTGGATCGGCGCACAGATCGCGGGTCTCGCGATCGACGAGGAGATACTCCTCCTCGACGCCGATGCTGAAACTCGGTTCGCGTGGCGTGATCATCAGGTGGCCGGGCGCAGCACGCTGTAAAGATCATCTTCGGCCAGGATCTCCCGCAGCGCGCGGCCGAGGATGTTTGACCAGCGATCCGCACCCTCCGGCGTATTGATCAGGTCCTGGCGGATCTCGATCGACACATGAGGAAACCCGCTCGGCTCTGCATGGTGGTCGATGGTGTAGTCGGCCGGCGCCCGGCCCGAATAGGGCTCGTTGTCACCGACGACGAGTCCGGGCACCTGGCGTAATTTCTCCATCAGCGGCACCGGAATGCGTGGGTCGGTATCCCACAGCACGCCGATCTGCCACGGCCGCGATGTGCGGTTGAAGATCGGCGTAAAACTGTGGATGGCGATCAGGGCCGGGATCTTGCCGTCGTCGACAAAACGCCGCAGACGATGATCGACGCCCTCGTGGTAGGGATAGAAAATGCTGCGCGCCCGGGCCAGCTTCTGCTCCTTGCTGAGATCATGGTTGCCCGGCACGAACTCGCCATCGCTCACCGCCAGGATGCAGGTCGGATCGTCCAGGTGGCGGTTGCAGTCGATGACCAAGCGGGAGTAGCTCGCCAGCAGCGCAGGCGCATCGAGCATGCGGGACAATCGGCGGGTGACGTCGCCGGCGCCGATATCGCAGGCGATGTGGCGTCGCAGTGCCAGTTCGTCCAGCCCCAGATTATTCAGGCTCGCGGGGATGCGCCGGCTGGCGTGATCGCAGACCAGCAGCACGCGCGCTGCTGCACGGTCGTTGATCAGCTCGAAGGCCCCGGGCTCATCGGCCCCCAGCAGACTGTCGGCCGTGGCCGATTCCGGGGCTCCGATGCTCGACTCGAGGACGATCTGACGGCGTATTTCTTGGGTTTGTTCACCCGATCCGATCGGCATCGGCTGAGTTTACCCCGAATCCGGCCGAGGGCAAACGCGTCAGATCAAACCAGGCGGAGGGTCGGACTGGTGCCGGTATCAGCCAGCCTCGGAGCCGCCATCGGAGCCAGCTGGCGGAAGTCCGAAACCGGCGCAGGTCTGGCGAAATAAAAGCCCTGGGCGTATTCCACGCCGATCGCGCGCAGGGTATCCAGCACCTCTTTTGTCTCCACGTGTTCGGCCACCGTGCGGATGCCCATGGCGTTGCCCACCTCGGTGATGGCCTTGACCATGGTCTGGTCGATGCGGTCATCGGTGATCTGTTTGATGAAGTGGCCGTCGATCTTCAGATAGTCGACCGGGAGGTTCTTCAGATAGGTGAAGGAAGACAGCCCGCTGCCGAAATCGTCGAGCGAGAATTCACAGCCGCGCCGCTTGATCTCGGACATGAAGTGCGCGGCGACCGAGAGATTACTGATCGCTGCCGTCTCGGTGATCTCGAAACACAACGCACCGGGCGCCAGCTCATGGGCTTCCAGCTCCTGCAACACGTAGGCCAGGAACTTGTCGTCGTTCAGCGACGTACCGGAGAGATTGATGGCCAGCGAATACCCGTCGGCGGCGCCGCAACGGCCGCTGTCGACCAGCCCCTCCAGCGCCTGGCGGATCACCCAGCGGTCGAGCGTGGGCATCAGATTGTAGCGCTCGGCGGCCGGGATAAAGGCATCGGGCGGGACCAGCGCGCCGGTCTCGTCGCGCATGCGCAGCAATAACTCGTAGTGGGCGCGTCGGTCCGCGATATCGCTGATCGGCACGATCGGCTGGTAATACAGCTCGAAACGGCCATCCTCCAGCGCCCGGGTCACGCGCGAGACCCACTGCATCTCGGCATGGCGTTCGGCTGCGTCCCCGTGCTGGTAAACGTGCAGACGGTTACGGCCGGAATCCTTGGCCGCATAGCAGGCCACATCGGCAGCGGATAACAAGGTCGCCACACTGTCGCTCTCACCGGACATGGCCACCACGCCGATACTCACGCCGATATCGAACACCGCCTCCTGCCAGAAGAACCTGTACTCGCGGATCGCCTGACGCAGGCCGTCACCGATCTCGACCGAACGTTCCAGGCTGCAGTCTTCCAGCAGGATGCCGAATTCGTCGCCACCGAGACGACAGACCACGTCGGAGGCACGCACGCGCCGCGTGATCAGACTGGTGACCTGTTGCAGCAGCTGATCGCCCGCGGAATGTCCACAGGTGTCGTTGACGATCTTGAACTGATCCAGATCGAGATACAGCAGCACATGGGTCAGATCACTATCGCTGCGGGTATTCTGCAGCGCACGCTCCAGGCGGACCTCGAATTCGCGGCGGTTGATCAGACCGGTGAGCGAATCATGCGTCGCCTGGTAGGCCAGCTGATGGCGCAAGCGGCGCTCCTTGCCCACGTCATGGAACACCATCACCGCTCCGACGACCCGGCTGCGATGGTCACGGATCGGCGCCGCGGAATCCTGGATCGCGACCTGGGTCTGGTCGCGGCTGACCAGCATGGAATGTTGTCCGAGCTCGGTGACCTCACCGTTGCGCAGGCAGGCGAAAACCGGGTTCTCCACTTCTTCGCCGGTCGCTTCATGGATGATCTTGACGATCTCGGTCACTGGCCGCCCGGCCGCCTCTTCGGCGCGCCATCCGGTGAGATGCTCGGCGACCGGATTGAGATAATCGATCCGGCCCCTGGCATCGGTGGTAATCACCGCGTCGGCGATGGATTTCAGCGTCACCTGGGCGCGCTCTTTCTCCTCGAATACGGCCAGCTCGGCCCGTTTGCGATCGGTGATGTCCGACAGCGTGCCTTCGTAACCGCGGATGGCGCCGGCAGCGTCGCGCACTACCCGGGCATTCTCCAGCACCACGATATGGCTGCCATCCGCCCGGCGCAGACGCAGCTCGGCGTTGCGCACCTGACCCTCATCGTGGAGGGTCTCCAGCACACCCGCCTGATCGCGCGGCTCGGCATAGAGATTGGTGGTCGGTCCGATCGCCTTGAGCGCCTCTTCGGAATCAAAACCCAGCATCTTCACCAGCGCCGGATTGGCGGAGATAAAGCGACCGTCGGCGGAGACCTGGTAGACGCCGTCAAGCACATTCTCGAACAGGCCACGGAAACGGCTCTCGCTGTCGCGGATCGCCTTCTCCGCGAGCTTGCGTTCGATGGCGATACCGGCCAGCCGGGTCATCCGGTCGAACAGCTCAAAACTCTTTTGCACCAGCACGCGCTGTTCGCGGTAGAACACCGCGAATACGCCGACCAGATCACCGGCCGAAGAACGGATCGGGGTGGACCAGCTCGAACCAAAGCCCAGCGAAATAGCCAGTTCACGATGGGTGCCCCACAACGGGTCGGTGCCCATGTCCGCCTCGATCACGGTCTCGACCAGGGTCTTCGACGGCGCCGGCGCCGCAGTCAGCGCCGCCACCGGCAGCCGATCCATCGCGTCGATCAATTTCTCCGGCAGATTGGGTGCAGCGCCCACTGCCAGGTACTCGCGTTCGCTGTCTATCAGCAGGATGGCGCAGCGCGCCCTGCCGGTCACGCCTTCGACGGTCGCGGCGACGATATCAAGCACCTCGGACAATGGCGCGTTGGCCGCAATCTTCTCGAGGATGTCCTTTTCACCCGCCGCCAGATGTTCGGCGCGCTTGCGCTCGGTGATGTTGGTGATACTGCCGCGTACCAGGCGGCGGTTGCCGCTGACGATACGCGCCAGACGGACTTCGCAGGGGAACACGCGGCCTCTGGCGTCCTGGTGCAGCCATTCGAACACCGGCTTGCGCCCGTCCAGCGCCGCCTCGAGATGGCCCCGCACGGAACCGAACGATTCACTCCCGTCCGCCTGGTGCTCCGGGCTTACGTCCTTCGGACCCCAGCCGCGCAGCGTATCGGCATCGGTGCGGAACATATTCAGCGCGACTTCGTTAAAGTCCACGAACAGGTTTGTATCCAGATCCACGACCACGATCGCTTCGGGCGCGCTGTCCACCAGAGAGCGGTAGCGGCTCTCACTCTCGCGCAGCGCGCGCTCGGCGGTCACCCGCTCGGTCATATCACGCACGCCGACGATGAAGATCTGCGCGTCCTCCACCATCGCCTCGCTGACGACGATATCGCAGGGGAATTGTCTGCCTGACAAGTGTCGGCACTCGACCTGCATCGGAGAGGTCTTGGCCTCGTCCCGGCTGCTGCCGGTGGCGAGCTCACGCAGATATGCCGCCGGCGCACGGTCCTCGGGGAACGGCAGCGTCAGCGACAGATGACTGCCGACCAGGCTACCCGGCTGATAACCAAAGATACGTTCGCCGGTGAGGTTTATCGACAGGATCATGCCGTCTTTGTCGACGGTGAGGATGCCGTCCTTGACGTTGTCGACCACCGCCCGCAGACGCTGGTCACGCAGGGCCCGATCGTCGGTGCTGAATTCCTGCAGCTGGAGGCGGAGCCGGGCGATCTCTTCCTTCAGCGAGCCGACCTTCTGGTCGTACAGGCTGTACT
>JBATKC010000128.1:0-7835 GCA_049669065.1 Gammaproteobacteria bacterium | reverse complement strand
CTACAGGAGCAGGGTCAGCCCCACGATCGCTGTGTGATCCTGATCGAGGCCTGTGAGGAATCCGGCAGCTATGACCTGCCCTACTACATCGACGCACTGTCTGAGCGCATCGGACATCCGAGTCTGGTGGTCTGTCTGGATGCGGAATGCGGCAACTATGATCAGCTTTGGTGCACGACTTCCTTGCGCGGCAATGTAATCGGCACGCTGAGCGTCGAAGTACTCAACGAGGGCGTGCACTCGGGTGGCGCCAGCGGCATCGTGCCGTCATCGTTCCGCGTCATCCGCTCGCTGTTGAGCCGGATCGAGGACGAGTGCAGCGGCGAAATCCTGCTGGCTGAGCTAAATGCGCCGATACCCGAGGCTCGTGTGGACCAGGCGCGTGCGGCCGCTGAGGTCCTGGGCGACTCCGTGTTCGAGAAATTTGCCTGGGCCGGCGACACCCGTCCGATCGCCGACGATCCGGTGGAGCTGCTGCTCAACAATACCTGGCGGCCGACGCTGTGCGTGACCGGTGCCGGGCGCATCCCGGACCTCGGCAATGCCGGGAATGTGATGCGTCCGGCCACGGCCCTGAAACTCTCATTCCGGATACCGCCGACGCTAAAGGCGGAAGACGCATTCGCGGCCATCAAGGCAGCCCTGGAGGCTGATCCCCCCTACGGCTGCCGCATCCGGTTCGAGCTGGAATCGGCGATGAGCGGCTGGGACGCACCACCGGTCGCTCCGTGGCTCGAGCGCGCGATGCATGCTGCGTCAGAGGCGTTTTTTGGCGCACCGGCCATGTATATGGGCACCGGCGGCAGCATTCCGTTTATGGGTATGCTGGGTGAGCGGTTTCCCGGGGTGCAGTTCTTGATCACCGGCGTACTGGGGCCGAAGTCCAATGCCCACGGTCCCAATGAATTCCTCCATATCGCCACGGGGAAACGGGTCACTGCCTGCGTCGCCCAGATCCTCGTCGATCACTATCAGCGGGAGACCGCCCGGGAGGATTGATCGCTCGCCTTGCCGAGCGTCTGCATCACAGAGACCAGCACCCGTTGCTGTCTACCGTGGATGGGCTCTGGCGACCCCGGCGAGCCGCTCCCATCCACTCTGGAACGCATCAAGCGTCTGGCTGCCATCACCGTGATGTGAGAACTCTTCCTCCAGTTCGGTCAGCGTGCTCACCCGCGCCACGGCGCCGCCCGGAAACTCCACCGGTCCCGCGAACACGACGCGGCCACACACCGGCACCGGACTGACCAGGCGCTCGACCGCCTGCACCCGGGCAGTCAGGGGCCCGAGCGGATTGCTGAAAGCGAATCGACGTTCGCCGGCCATGACTTTCCATTGTTCCAGCCGCGGCCCGCCGAATACGGCGCCGCTGGCGTTACGCAGATCGATGACCAGCACACCGCGCCCGGTGAGCAACACATGTTCCAGATGGATCTCGCCGTCCAAGCCATCATCGATCACCACATCCTGTAGCCGCTGTCGACTGAGACGGCGGAACACGCTCTGCGGACGCGCCCGGAGCCGGCGACCCAGTCGGACCAACAGATAGACCAACAGCCCAAGACCGAGCGCGCCGCCCGCGGCCATCAGCATCTGCTGCGTCGAAAAATGATCCATGGCACATCCCTATCGTGGGCCGCGGTGGCCACCGCCGGAGTGGCTGGAATTGTAACGGGATGACGCCGCTGCGTCAGGGCGGAGACGCAGCGAGTCGGCGGGCCCGTCTGGTCTGCCGAAAGCTGTCGGCGGTGAATATCGCCAGACCGGTCCAGATGCAGCCGAACGTGACCGCGTGAGCGCGCGTGAACGGTTCGTCATAGACAAAAACTGCCAGCAAAAAGCTCAGCGTCGGGCCCAGATACTGGAACAGCCCGAGCACGGTGAGCGGCAGTCTGCGTGCCGCCTGCGTGAACCAGAGCAGCGGCAGCATGGTGACCGGGCCACCCGCCACCAGCAGCCAGGAAATCCCGCTGCCCTGCGCCAGAAATGCACCCTGACCGCGCGCGGCGAGCCACAAGATCGCGCCGAGAGCCAGCGGGAACAGGAATGCTGTCTCGACAAACAGCCCGCCCAGCACCGGGACCTCGGTGCGTTTGCGCAGCAGCCCGTAGAGCCCGAAGCTAAAGGCCAGGACCAGCGCGATCCATGGCAAGCGACCCATGCTGATCGCCAGATTGAGCGTGCCGAGCGCGGCCAGCACCACGGCCACAATGCGCGCGCGGTTGAGTCGCTCGCCGAGCAAGGTCATGCCGAACAGCACATTGACCAGAGGGTTGATGTAATAGCCCAGACTGGAATCGAGTACCCGGTCCGTGTCGACCGCATAGATAAATACCAGCCAGTTGGTCGAGACCAGGAGCGCAGTCAGCAACAGGGTACCCAGCGTGCGCGGCGAGCGCAGCACCGGCGCCAGCCTGCGCCAATCGCCGCGCCAGCTCAGCAGCAGTGCACCGATCACCACGGCCCACACGATCCGGTGCGCGAGCACGTCGACCGGCAAGACGCCGCCGAGCAGCTTGTAGTAAGCCGGGACGAAACCCCAGAAGCCGAATGCGGCCAGTGCATATCCGGCGCCGGCGCGGAACTGCGCGGGGTCCTCGCTCAAACGGAGACGGCGTCAGTCGTCGGCGCAACCAGGCGCGCGCCCGGGGCGTCGATCGTGGACACCCAGTGCTCGGTCGCCATATCGTTGTCTGCGAAAGCGCCGACCATCGCCTCGGCAACCGCAGAGGCAAGCGACTGACGACACCAGGCAAAGACGCTAGGGCCGCTTCCGGAGATGGACGCGCCCAGCGCACCCGCGCCCATCGCTGCCGCCTGCACCGCCTTGAATCCCGGAATTAACCCGCATCGCTGGGGCTCGATCACCACGTCGCGCAAACAGCGAGCAATCTGGTCCGTGTCTCCGCGCAGACAGCCGGCCACAAAACCGGCCAGATGCTGAGCATGCTGCACATGGACGCTCAGGGGCACCGAGTCTTCGAGCATCGCACGCGCATCGCGGGTGTGTACCCGGAGCTCCGGATGCACCAGTACACAGCGAAGATCCGCCGGAACCGGCAGCCGCGTGACCGCGGGTGGGTCACCGGCTTCGCAGAGCACCAGACCGCCGAACAGACTCGGCGCCAGGTTGTCCAGGTGTCCGGCGCCGCTGGCCACGGTCTCGCCCATGGCGGCATAGACCAGCTGGCGTTCGGGATCCAGTCCGAGCTGCCACAACGCGTTGGCGGCCACCACGGCAGCGACCGCCGAGGCGGCCGATCCGCCCATGCCCGAGCCGAGCGGTATACCCTTATCGACCGTGACCGCGATCCCATCGGTGATCGAAAAATCGTCACACAGGGCGAGCAGCGGTCTGAGCGCGGTATTCGATGCCGGATCCGCGGGAAGCTCCCGGAGCCGGCCGGTGACTCCTTCAAGCCGGATACCGGGCCGGTCGTCCCGGCGCAGCGTGACAGTGTCGCCGACGCCCTCCAGCGCATGGCCGAGGACGTCGAAACCGACACCGACGTTGCCCACCGAGGCAGGTGCGAAAGCCGTAACCGACGAATGCGTGCTCATGATTGACTGTCCAGACCTGCGCGCGCTATGCATCAGGCGCCGCCAGCAAAACAACTCCCCCGCCTGGGCGGGTAGCCGATGATCCCTGGCACTGCTGCCCCGGCCAAGGCCGCGTAACCATATCCAGCCCGTCACAGCGGCGCAAGGAACACGAATGGGCGCTGACTCGCAGAATTTGTCATCTGCGCGCGGTATGATTAGAGGTTCTGTCAAATCCGCCAGCCCACCCAGGCATGAGGAGCCCGCTGTGACCATCCAATCCACGCCGTCATCACCTCAATCCGCGTCCCCGGACGACATGAAGGCCACTGGCACTGCCACTCCCGAATTTGATCTGGACAGCCCCGAGTGGTTCTTGAACCGGGAGCTGACCTGGCTGGAATTTAATCGCCGCGTGCTCCACGAGGCCGAGGATCAGCGCAATCCTTTGCTCGAGCGGGTCAAATTCCTCGCCATCATGAGCTCCAACCTGGACGAGTTCTTTATGAAACGCATCGGCGGTCTAAAGCAGCAGGTGGGAGCCGGCGTCCACGAATTGTCCGCCGACGGGCGCACCCCGGTGGAACAGATCGCAGCCTGCCACGAGATGGTGGTGGGGATGAAAACGGATCAGCTACGTCTGGCCGGTCTGCTCCGGGCCGAGCTTGCCGACGCCGGGATCCGGATCAGCCGCTATGCGGAATTGAGCGCCAAGCAACAGGCGCAGCTGCGCGATTATTATCTGCAGAATATCTATCCGCTGGTGACACCGATCGTGATGGATCCGGCTCACCCGTTCCCGTTTATCTCCAATCTGTCACTCAACCTGCTGGTGACGATCGTGCGGCCCGACGGCAAGGGCACCGCGCTGGCGCGCATCAAAGTGCCGCTCGGTTCCGGCGTCAACCGGTTCTTGGCGATCGAGGAGCAGACCCACTTTGTGCCGTTGGAGGACGTGATCGCACATAACGTGGATTTGCTGTTCCCCGGCATCACCATCGAACGCTGGGATCTTTTCAGGGTCACCCGCAATGCCATCACCGAGCGCTCGGAAGAACAGGCAAATGATCTGCTGGAGCTGATCGAGTCGGAGCTGCGCGATCGCAAGTTTGCGCCGGTGGTGCGGCTCGAGGTTTCGCCGGGCATGCCCAAGATCCATCGCGGCATGCTGGCCGCGGAACTCGGTCTCAACGAGGACGAGGACGTGTTCGAAGTCGAAGGTCTGATGCAGAAGCGTGACCTGTTCCAGATCGCCGCGATCGACCGTCCGGAACTCCACGATCCGCCGCATCATCCGGTGGACAACGCCAGGATCGTCGGCGCGCCGAATCTGTTCCATTTTATCCGTAACGAGGGGCCGGTGCTGCTGCAGCATCCCTATGAGTCCTTCGCCACTTCGGTCGAGCGATTCGTCCGCGAGGCGAGCCACGACCCGAAAGTGCTGGCGATCAAGATGACGCTGTACCGGACCGCGGAGAAGTCACGCATCGTCGACTATCTGCTGGACGCGGCCCATAACGGCAAGCAGGTGGCGGTCGCGGTCGAGCTCAAGGCGCGATTCGATGAGTCGGCCAATATCCACTGGGCCAACCGTATGGAGCAACACGGCATCCATGTGTCCTATGGCGTGGTCGGACTCAAGACCCACAGCAAAGTCGTATTCGTCTTGCGCCAGGATTACGACGGCTTGCGCCGCTATGCACATCTGGGCACCGGCAATTACCACTCCGGCACGGCGAGGATCTACAGCGACCTGGGTCTGCTCACCTGCGATCCGGTGATCGGCGACGATCTGACCGAGCTGTTCAATTTCCTGACCACGGGTTTTGTGCCGAATCGGGATTATCAGAAGCTGCTGCCGGCGCCGAAGAACCTGAAGAAGGGGCTGCTGGCACGGATCGACCGGGAGATCGCGCTGCACACGCCCGAGGCTTCGGGGCATATCCAGTTCAAGGTCAACGCGCTCGAGGACATGGATGTTACCCGCGCGCTCTACCGGGCGTCACAAGCGGGTGTCCGCATCGACCTGATCATACGCGACACCTGTCGTCTGCGACCGGGCATCCCGGGGCTGTCCGACAACACCAGCGTAATCAGCATCGTTGGACCGTTTCTGGAGCACACGAGGATCTTCTATTTCCGCAACGGCGGCGATGAGGAATATTTCATCGGCTCCGCGGATCTGATGAAACGCAATCTGGAGAGCCGGGTTGAGATCGTGACGCCGGTGGAAGCGCCGGGGCCGCGCAAGTTGCTGCGCGAGATTCTGGATGTCCAGCTTGCCGATCAGCGCTGCGCCTGGGACATGCAGCCCGACGGCCAGTATATCCAGCGGGTGCCAAAGACCAAGGCCCAGCAGGCCAGTTCACAACAAAAACTGATCCAGCTGGCCGAGCGGCGGCTCAAACAAGCCAGTCAGCTGGGCAAGAAAATCCGCGCCAAAAACCGCAAGACCGGGCCACGCCGGACAAAATAGGCTGCGCTATCAGGGCCCGCGTACGGGCCGGCTTGTTGGTCGGGACAGTGGCGGAGGATAGTGCTCGGCTGTCGACCGCGCTGGCGCGCGCAACGAGATGTGCGTTGCCGGGTGTTACCCGTCGGTCTCCCGGCTCATCTCCCCCAGCGCTCGCAGCACGTCCCGGACGTTGATACGGCCCACCACCCGGTTGTGCTGCATCACCGGGAATCCGCGGTAATAATATGCCCTGTCTTCACCAAACATCTTCGCCACATGCATGATGCTGTCGTCTACGTCCACACTGCGGACGTCCGTGTGCATGATGTCGGTAACACGCTCGCCCCGGTTGCCATGGTAGGCGCCGTGGAGCCCGGCGCTGAGTCCGTCGACCTCCGACAGTACCCCAACCAGGTTGCCCAGCTTGTCGATCACAAACCCCCCGGACACGTGTTTGTCGACGATCTGCTGCACCGCTTCGAGCACCTCCGTATCCGGCAGGAAAGTCAGGAAGCGCTTGCTCATGTAGTCGCGTACTTTATGGGGCATCACACTGCCTCCCGGTAGCGGGGTCCGCCTTGATCAGGATTCCGCCGCCACGAGCCATCCGCGCTTGCCGCTTTGGACAGGGCCGCCGACATGCTCCGCCGCAGTCAGAATCGATGCCCGGTACCTGATTCAAACCGCCACAACTACCCTGGATCCGTCGCCCGGAAAGCAGCAGCCCCGACGCCAGACCGAGGATGGCCAGCGCAAAAATCGCAAAACTCAAAATGATGGTCATCATGGCATCGTGACCCTGCGCTAACCGCCGAAATCATCCAGCAGGATATTCTCCCGCTCGACGCCGAGATTGGCCAGCATCTCCAGTACCGCATTGTTCATCATCGGCGGCCCGCAGATATAGTATTCGCAGTCTTCCGGGGCTTTATGATCTTTGAGGTAGTTCTCGTAGAGGACTTCGTGAATAAACCCAGTATAGCCGTCCCAGTTGTCTTCCGGCAGCGGGTCGGACAGGGCCACATGCCAGACGAAATTGTCGTTAGCCGCAGCCAGGCCATCGAAATCTTCCACGTAGAACATCTCGCGCTTGCTGCGGGCGCCATACCAGAAGCTCATCTTGCGCTTGCTGTGCAGGCGTTTTAGCTGATCGAAGATGTGCGCGCGCATCGGCGCCATCCCGGCGCCACCGCCGATAAACACCATCTCCGCATCCGTGTCCTTGGCAAAAAACTCGCCGTATGGGCCCGAGATCCAGACCTTGTCGCCGGGCTTCAATCCGTAGATATAGGACGACATGATCCCGGGCGGCGCATTGGGCGCGTTGGGCGGTGGGGTCGCGATGCGCACATTGAGCATCACGATGCTCTTCTCCTCCGGGTAGTTCGCCATCGAGTAGGCCCGGGTCACGGTCTCGTCGCTGCTGGCGGTGTAGCGGAACAGATTGAAGCGTTCCCAGTCATCACGGAATTTCGGAGGGATATCGAAATCCGCATAGCTCAGCTGATACGGCGGTGACTCGATCTGGATATAGCCGCCGGCGCGGAAGTTGAGCGCAACATCTTGCGGCAACTCCAGCACCAATTCCTTGATAAAGGTGGCGACGCAGTCATTCGAGCGCACCGTGCATTCGATACGCTGCACCCCGAATACTTCGCGGGGCACCTCGATCTTCATGTCGTGTTTTACCGCGACCTGGCAGGACAGGCGATCGCCGTGTGCCGCCTCGCGCTTGGTGACAAAACTGGTCTCGGTGGGCAGGATCGCTCCGCCGCCCTCGAGTATGCGCACCCGGCACTGGCCGCAGGTGCCGCCTCCGCCGCAGGCCGAAGCCACAAAC
>JBATKC010000127.1:0-3817 GCA_049669065.1 Gammaproteobacteria bacterium | reverse complement strand
TGGTAGCGCTGGGGCTTACCGCGATCAGCTTCTCGGGCGAGGACACGCGACGGACCGCCGAGCATCAGGCGCAACAAAACGAGCGTAACCAGGCTGCGATCCTGCGTCTGCTCGATGAACTAGGCAGCCTTGCTGACGGTGACCTGACCGTGCAGGCGACGGTGACCGAGGACATCACCGGGGCGATCGCGGACTCGATCAACTATGCGATCGAGGCCTTGCGTGAGCTGGTGACCACGATCAACGAAACCGGCATCCGCATAGACGGGGCTGCGCGCCAGACCCAGGCTACGGCTGGCCACCTGACCCAGGCCAGCGAAACACAGTCCAAGCAGGTGGCCGACGCCACCGAGTCCATTGCCAGGATGGCCGCTTCTGTGGAGGCAGTCTCCGGTGACGCCGAGCGATCCGCGGACGTGGCTCGTCACTCGGTGGACGTGGCGCACAAGGGCGGTGATGCGGTGCGGCGCACGATCGAGGGCATGAATACTATCCGCGAGACCATCCAGGACACCTCCAAACGCATCAAGCGCCTCGGCGAGAGCTCCCAGGAGATCGGCAACATCGTCGAGCTGATCAACGATATCGCAGAGCAGACCAATATCCTGGCGCTCAACGCTTCGATCCAGGCGTCGATGGCAGGTGAGGCCGGGCGTGGTTTCGCCGTCGTCGCTGACGAAGTGCAGCGGCTCGCCGAGCGCTCGGCCAATGCCACCAAGCAGATCGAGGTGTTGGTAAAGACGATCCAGTCAGACACCAACGAAGCCGTGATTTCGATGGAGCGCAGCACGACTGATGTGGTCGGCGGCGCGCTGCTGGCAGAGAACGCCGGCGCGGCGCTGGATGAAATCGAGAGCGTGTCCAACCAGATCGCCAACCTGGTGCAGAACATCTCCGGGACCGCCCGAGAGCAGGCCGTGGCGGCGACGGACATCACGCGCAACATGGGCGTATTGAGGGAAGTGAGCTCGCAGACGGCAGAGGCCACCGGCGCGACCTCGGACTCGATCCGCAAGCTGGCAGAGCTGGCGGCCCAGCTGCGCAGCTCGGTCGCCGGTTTCAGATTGCCTGAAGCTGTCGCAGGCAGCGGGTCTCGCAAGGCCGCCAGGAAGTCCGGCGCTGAATCGCGTCCGGTCAAGGCCTGAAGGGGTTCGGCTTGAGAGGGATATTCGGCCATCAGGACGCCGCCAGATAGATCGATGACGAAAGCTGTTTCACAGGCCCTGGTCTGGGTCAACGAGCAAATGGGCCCGACGCTGCAGGAAGCGCGTCAGGCGCTCGAGGAATATATTGAGCGGCCGGACAGCACGACGGCCCTGAGTCGCTGTGCCGAGCGCATGCATCAGGTACACGGTGCTCTGCAGGTGGTCGAAGTCCATGGCGCTGCCCTGCTGGCGGAAGAGATGGAGCTGGTGGCGCTGGCGCTGATCGAGCACGCTGGAGACGACGTACGCCGCGGCGAAGCGCTTGACGCATTGACCCGCTCGATGGTGCAGCTACCGGCCTATATGGATCGGGTCCTCAGCGGCGGCAAGGATATCCCGCTGGTGCTGTTGCCATTGCTCAACGATCTGCGCGCGGTCCGTGGCCATGCGCTGCTGTCCGAGAACACGCTGCTTCTGCTCGACCTGCCGACCGACCGGCGCATGCAGCGTGAGACGCCGCCGCGCCAGCTCACCGGCGAGACCTTCGCCCAGCTGTCGAAGCGTTTGCGGCCGCAGTATCAGACTGCCTTGCTGCACTGGATTCGCGGCGAACAGCCGGACAGCAGCCTGGCGGCGATGGCAGACATCATTTCCATGCTGGAAACGACGGCCGAAGAGGATCGTTGTTATCAGCTCTGGTGGGTAGCCGGTGGCGTGATCGAGGCGCTGCGGCAAAACGGTCTGGAGAGCGCACCGGCGGTCAAGCGGTTGATGGGCCAGGTGGACCAGCAGATCCGCCGCGTGATTCGCGATGGCGAGACCAGTTTCGAGTCCAACCCGCCGTTTGAACTACTCAACAGCCTGCTGTTCTACGTCGCGCGATCGCTGTCCCGTGGCAAGCGTGTGACCGCCATACGCAACTGTTTCAGTCTGGGCGAGCTGATCCCCGACGAAGGTGAGATCGAGGGCGCCCGGGACAGCCTGTCTGCACCCAGCGTCAAACTGATGCAGACGGTGGCTGCCGCCATCCGCGAGGACCTGGCCAAGGTCAAGGATGTGCTGGATATCTTCGTCCGTACCGGACTCCAGCGTACCGACGACCTGGCGCCCCAGCTTGAGCTGCTGAAGAAGATCGGTGACACCATGGGCGTGCTCGGGCTAGGCACGCTGCAGAGTGCGGTGCAGGCGCAGGCAGACGAGTTGAGCGCCATCGTCAGTGGCGAAAAGGTCGCGGAACAAGCCACGCTGCTGAATGTCGCTACCGTTCTGATCGAGGTCGAGGACAATCTCGACGGTCAGATGTTCAGTCTGGTGGGGGATAACGCCGACGCCCAGGAGGCGGTGACGGATCTGGACCAGCTCGAGTCCCAGCGTGACTTCCAGGAGGTCACCGCGGCGGTGCTCAAGGAGTGCATCACCAACCTGGGCCAGGTGAAGGAAGCCATCGTGCAGTCACTGGACGCACCGCTGGAACCGCACATGCTTGACGATGTGCCTGGCCATCTGCGTGGCATCACCGCGGGGTTATTGATGCTGGATCGCAGCCGCGCGGTCAACATCGTAGAACGTATCGGGCGCAGCATCCGTTTGTGGCTGTCGATCGGTGACGCAGTACCTTCAGTGGACGCGCTCGATCGCCTGGCCGACGCCATGGTCAGCGTCGAGTACTACATGGAGACGATCCAGCTTGGCCGCAGCGATCCCATGTACATGCTCGACAACGCCGAAGCGTGTCTGGCCACGCTCGAGACCATGCGCAGGGAGCCGACCTTCGGCATCGAGGGCGAGACCCCGGCGAGTGAGGCGGAGACCGTGCAGATCCCGGGACGAGGGCCTCAGCCCGAGATCCCGATGCACGAGAAGACCCAGGTGATGGAGAGGCCGGGGCTGGACTTCGAGCTGCCGGCCGAGCCACCCCCGCGGATCGGACCAGAGGCCCGCCGCATAGACCCGGAACTGCTCGAGTTGTTTATCGAAGAGGCCGGCGAGCTGCATGAGACCATGGCCGGATTATTGCCGCCCTGGGTGGAAGATCCGGCCGATGAAAAATTGCTCGGCGAGCTGCGTCGTCAGTTCCATACGCTAAAAGGCAGCGGCCGCATGGTCGGCGCCGAACGGCTCGGAGAATTCGGCTGGGCGATAGAACATCTGTTGAACCGAATGATCGACGGCGGCGTCAAACCGACGCCGCCCATCATCACGTTTGTCAGAAGCGCGGTGGATCTGGTGCCAGCGCTGGTGGAGCAACTCGAGACCGGGCGCGAACCCGAGCAAGACGTGGCGGCCTATGTTGATCAGGCGAAGGCTTTCGCAGAGGCCAGCCCGGATGCCGAATACATGCTCGAGCAGACCCTTTCCGGGCGCGAGATCCGGGTCATGCCGGCGGATTCGGCCCGGGCCGAGATGGATCCGGTGTTGCGCGACATATTTACCAAGGAGGCCTCGGGTCATCTTGAGGCGATCCGCGCCTATATCGCAAGACGCGAGGATAGCCCTGAGCCACATCCGGTGACCGAAGAGATGCACCGCGCCTGTCATACGCTCAGCGGGAGCGCCAACATGGCCGGCGTGAGCCCGGCGGTGGAACTGGCGGCACCGCTCAACCAGCTGGTGCGGCGCCTGTTCGAAGACGGCGCCGGGCTGACTGCCGGTGGGCTGGCGCTGTGCCGCGA
>JBATKC010000126.1:0-2302 GCA_049669065.1 Gammaproteobacteria bacterium | reverse complement strand
CCATCAGGTATCTGAACAACGACTAGCCGTCATCGGTTTCTCGAACAGCACCCTGATTCCCCGCGGGCAGCGTCGATCGCCTTGCTTCCAGACCGCGCACGATAACGTACGCGACAAGGGCGAATACAAAAAAGACCAATAGCATCCAGGCCACGCCCTGCAATGTGCCGATAATCGTGCGGTATATCTCCAGCGTCCAGCGCTCGGCGTTAAGCACAATCGCGGCAGCCTCTTCGGGCCGTGGCGTAATGTACTTCTCCAGGTCCCATACCCGGACTCCGCCGGACACCCCTACGACGTAAATGGCGAACGTGAGATATCGCCACCAGGCGCCGCTGACATCCCCGCCCACAAGCCTGACAAGGATCGCGGTTATCGGCTCCCGGAAAAGCCTGACGACCAGGAAGGAAGCGATTACCGCGATCACAAATGTCACGACCAGCAAGAGAATGAACATTCAGTGAGTACCTCGCGTTTGGGGGACGCGTTGTGCCAGCTGACACTTGCGTCAGCGATTGCGGACTACGATCGCCCGCAGGTCCTCTTCGAGTGCCTTCACCGCCTCGGTGCCCGTGACCTCCCCTTTCAGGACATCATGAAAGGCGTTGGCGATTTCCGAAGACAACTGCGGGTAGAAGGGAGACATTGGACGGACGCGGAGTCGCGTGGACATCGTCTCCTTGCCGAGCGCCGCAACCGGGACAGCGGCCAGGATCTCGGGATCCTCGTACAGGGATTCGAGGACGGGCAGAAGCCCGGCTTCCAGTGCCAGTCGCTTCTGCTGGGACGGCGCAGTCATAAAACGGATCAGCTCCCACGCCGCGGCCTGCTCCTTCCTCCCGGAATCGGCGTTCACCATCAGATTCCAGCCACCGAGGCAGCTATATCCCACGTTCTCCGCCGACGCGGCCGGAAGCGCGCTGACACCTACCTGCTCTTTCGACAGCCCCGAACTCTGCAACATCCCCTGGACGTAGGGCCAGCTCCGCAGAAAGACGGCGTCACCCGCGAGGAAGGCGTCGAGGGCCTCCTTTTCGCGGAAGGTCGTAACCTCCGCCGGCGAAACGCCGTCGGCAATCAGGCGCCGCGCCAGGTCGAGCCCGGCAGCGGCCTCTTTGCTGTTGATGGTGACCGCGTCCGTCTCTTCCAGCGTGCCGCGCAGCACGCTGGTGACCCAGAGCTTGCCTTCCACAACCCCGCCGCCGGCGCCCCAGATATATTCCACGGCATTCGCGGTGCCGCCCTCGTACTCGGCGCCCTGAAAGACGAAGCCGTGAGGGATCCGTGCGTCTTTCATGACCTGGCCCGCCATCCGGGCGAGCTCGTCCCACGTCTGGGGCGGGGTGGTGAATCCGCTGCCGGCAAGGAGATCCTTGCGATAGTAGAGGATGCCTACGTCGGTGTACCACGGCACCCCCCAGATCCGCAGTCGGTGGGTCGCCGACTTGAGCGCCGGCGCGAGGAGCGTGGCGCGTTCGTAGGCGTCGTAGAACTGGTTCGTCAAGTCCTCGACCCAGCCATTGTGCGCGAACTCGGCGGTCCAGATCACGTCGCCGGCGATAACGTGGGGCGCATCCCTCCCCGCCTTGAAATCGCTGACGAGCTGATCACGGTGGATGTTGTTGTCCCGATCCATCAACCGCCAGGTCACCTGGATCCGGCCGGCGTGCTCGGCGTTGAAACGCTCGACCATGCGCTGGACGGTCCCCGTCCCGTCGGGCCCCGAGGCGAAAATAATCCGGGTCGCGTCCGCCTGCGCCAGGGCGGGGGCGGCGAACAGCCAGAGCGCAGCGCCGAGGGCGATCAAAACGGCCGAAACCACCTGAAATTGAGATTTTTTCATCGCACCCCTCCGGCGCAGAGCGCCTGTCGTAGCGGTTCCAGAGTTTTCGCGCGCATGGCCTTGATCAATCTTTCAACGCACAAGTCGAATCTTGTCCAGATATAAGGTAACAGATGATCCCCGCCGGCCCACGAGAGAAGCGACGAAGCCCGTCTTGACGTTCGACAGGTCGAGCCGCTTGACGGGGATTTCGTAGCGCTGCCATTCCCGCTTCAGGACGATGCCCTTGACCACCGTCTTGTCTGAATCGGGGTTCGCCTTGCTTTCATCGATCAGCCTGACACCGATGTCGATCTTCTCGTCGCCGCATTCTCCCCGGGGCCACAGTTCCAGTTTGTCCGCGCCAGTGAGATCATGGCCGCCATCCTGGTCTCCCAAGTTGTCAGGCGGGTGCTGCCAGGCGACGCCGACCCAGCTGCCCCCGCCTTCATATCGCAGCCTGATACTGGCCGTGCCCTC
>JBATKC010000125.1:0-2470 GCA_049669065.1 Gammaproteobacteria bacterium | reverse complement strand
CCGATACCGCGGCCGACAGGCCGGCGCCGCAGCCCGACGGGACCGTCATCAATGCTCCCATGGTCGGCACTTACTATGCCTCGCCCGCCCCCGGCGCGAAGCCGTTCCTGGAGGTCGGTAGCGAGATCCAGGTCGGTGACGTGCTGTGCATCATCGAAGCGATGAAGATGATGAACCAGATCGAAGCTGAAATCGCCGGGCGGGTGGTGTCGGTGCTGGTCGAGAACGGCGAGCCGGTCGAGTTCGGGCAACCGCTGTTTGTGATCGAATAGGCGCCGCGCCGATGCTGGACAAAATCGTCATCGCCAACCGCGGCGAAATCGCGCTGCGTATCCTGCGCGCCTGCCGCCAGATGGGCATCAAGACCGTCGCCGTGCACTCCGAGGCGGACCGTAGTCAAAAACACGTGCTGCTGGCGGATGAATCGGTGTGCATCGGCCCGCCGCCTTCGACCGACAGTTATCTCAACATGCCGGCCATTATCAGCGCGGCCGAGGTGACCGATGCCATGGCCATCCATCCGGGTTACGGCTTTCTCTCGGAGAACGCGGATTTTGCAGAGCGGGTGGAGAAGAGCGGCTTCGTCTATATCGGCCCCCGACCGGAGACGATCCGCCTGATGGGCGACAAGGTCTCCGCCATCGCGGCGATGAAGGCATCCGGCATCCCCTGCGTGCCGGGCTCCGACGGCCCGCTGAGCGAGACCATCGAGGATAACGCGCGCTGTGCGCGGGAGCTGGGTTATCCGGTCATCATCAAGGCAAGCGGCGGTGGCGGTGGCCGCGGCATGCGTGTCGTGCACACGGAAGCGACCTTGCTCAACGCGATAACTGTGACGCGCTCGGAAGCCATGTCCGCGTTTGGCAACGATACTCTCTACATGGAGAAATTCCTGGATCACCCTCGCCACATCGAATTCCAGGTCATGGCCGACGTCCACGGCAATGCGGTCCACCTCGGCGAACGCGACTGCTCGATGCAGCGACGCCATCAGAAGGTGATCGAAGAAGCCCCGGCACCGGGGATCACCGAGGACCAGCGCCAGACCATCGGCGAGCGTTGCGCCGAGGCCTGCAGGGAGATCGGCTATCGCGGCGCCGGCACCTTCGAGTTCCTGTTTCAGGATGGAGAGTTCTTTTTTATCGAGATGAACACCCGGCTCCAGGTCGAGCACCCGGTGACCGAAATGGTGACCGGCGTAGATATCGTCGCCGAGCAGATCCGTGTTGCGGCCGGGCATCCGCTGAGCATGCGCCAGCAGGACATAGAGATACGCGGCCACGCCATCGAGTGCCGGATCAATGCCGAAGATCCGAATAAATTCATACCCTGCCCCGGACCGATCAATCAGTGGCATGCGCCGGGTGGGCCGGGCGTCAGGCTCGACACCCACATTTACAACGGCTATGTGGTTCCACCGTTCTACGACTCGATGATCGGCAAGCTGATCTGCTGGGGCAACGATCGCGCGATTGCGATCAGCCGCATGCAGCAGTCCTTGTCGGAGATGGTGATAGAAGGCATCAAGACCAATATCCCGCTGCATCAGGAGATCTGCAGCCACAGCGCCTTCAAGACCGGTGGCACCGATATCCATTATCTGGAGAAACGGCTGGGTCTTTGATCCATGCCATAGTCGTCCCCGACCCAGGCCGTCGAACATGTCATGGCTGCAGATTTCATTCGATATAGACAGCGCCGAGGCCGAACTCGCAGCCGAGCGGCTCGAGCTGGCTGGAGCCAGTTCGGTGACTTTTGCCGATGCCGGTGACCAACCGGTGCTCGAGCCCGGGCCTGGCGAGACTCCGCTGTGGCCAAGGATCCAGGTGAGCGCCCTGTTTTCGCTGGCGACCGACCCGCAAACGATCGACCATTCCCTGACCCAGCCGGCACCGCTCAGCACGCGCTCGGGTCTGCGCGTCAGTCGACTCGAGGATCGGGACTGGGAGAGCGAGTGGCTGCGGGATTTTTCGCCGATGCGTTTCGGTCGACGGCTTTGGGTGTGCCCCGGTGAGCAGCAGCCCGCGGCCGGGCACGGCATCATCGTGCGGCTCGATCCCGGACTGGCGTTTGGCACCGGCACGCATCCGACCACCGCCCTGTGTCTGCGCTGGCTCGACGGCGCCAGCCTCGATCAGCGGACGGTGGTTGACTATGGCTGTGGCTCCGGCATTCTGGCCATAGCCGCAGCCTTGCTGGGCGCGCGCAGAGTCATCGCGGTAGATAACGACCCCCAGGCTCTGATTGCGAGTCGCGACAACTCGCGACGCAATGGGGTCGATGGCTGTGTCGAGGTCTACGCACCTGCCGAGATGCCCTCAATCGAAGCCGATGTGGTGCTGGCCAATATATTGTCGGGCCCGCTGCAGGATCTGGCCCCGACGCTGACCGGGATGACCCGGCCCGGCGGACAGCTGGTGCTCTCGGGGCTGTTGTCGGATCAGGCCGACGGCGTCGCGGCTGCCTACAC
>JBATKC010000124.1:0-3848 GCA_049669065.1 Gammaproteobacteria bacterium | reverse complement strand
CTGGAGCACGCCGGAGCCCGGGTCGAGCTGTTGCCAAACGACAGGGGCAAAGTCGACCTGGAGCGCCTGCTCACCCGATTGGCTGAGCTTGAGTGTAACGACGTGCTGGTCGAGACCGGCGCCAGATTGGCCGGCATCATGGTCAACGCGGGGCTGATCGACGAGCTCGTGCTCTATATCGCACCGCATCTCATGGGCGATGAGGCCCGGGGGCTGGTCGAGCTCAGCGGGCTCGTCTCACTGGCTGACAGGGTACAATTGACCATTGTCGACGTGCGTCAGGTCGGCCCCGATCTGAGAATCCGGGCGCGACTGGAGGCGGGACCAGGCTAGATGTTTACCGGAATTATTCACAGCGAAGGAGAGGTCGAGGCGATCGAGTCTCGAGGCGGAGACGTGCGTCTGCGCATCCGCTGTCCCGGCCTGTCGCCCGCGTCTTCCAGCTTGGGTGACAGCATCGCGGTCAACGGTGTGTGCCTGACTGCGGTCGAACTGGATGGCGACACATTCGCCGCAGACGTGTCGCGCGAGAGCCTGAACATGACCACGCTGGGGGATCTGGCCCCCGGACACCGGGTAAATCTGGAACAGGCGCTGACTCTGGCGACGCCGCTGGGTGGGCACCTGGTCACCGGGCATGTGGATGGCGTGGGGGAAGTGATCGAGCGGCGCGAGGAAGCGCGCTCGGTGCGGTTCAGCGTGCGCGCGCCGGACGCGCTGGCGCGCTACATCGCGCGCAAGGGCTCGATCTGCATCGACGGCGTCAGTCTGACCGTCAACGCTGTGGATGGACCTATTTTTGACGTGAATATTGTTCCGCATACACTTGAAATAACAAATGTTTCTGCCTGGAAACCAGGGCTGAGAGTCAATCTCGAGGTCGATATCGTGGCCCGCTATCTGGAGCGTCTGCTCGGTGACGACGCGGCAGACGGCATCAGCATGGAGACACTCAGGGAGAACGGTTTTGCAAAAAGTCACTGATCTGCATCAGGAGCCGGCAATGAATTCCATCGAGGAAGTGCTGGCCGATCTTCGCGCGGGCCGCATGGTCATCATCATGGATGACGAGGACCGGGAGAACGAAGGGGACCTGGTGATGGCTGCCTCCAAGGTCAGACCCGAAGACGTCAATTTCATGGCCCGCTATGGCCGCGGCCTGATCTGTCTGACCCTCAACCGGGATCGCTGTAGTCAGCTCCGTCTGCCGCTGATGGTCAGCAGCACCGACATGGATCGGCGCACCAATTTCACTATCTCCATCGAGGCGGCCGAGGGCGTCACTACCGGCATCTCCGCCCATGACCGCGCTCACACAATCCGTACCGCGGTGCGTGATGATGCGCGACCCGAGGATCTGCATCAGCCCGGGCATATCTTCCCGCTGATGGCGCAGCCCGGCGGTGTGTTGACCCGCGCCGGACATACCGAGGCGGGTTGCGATCTTGCCCGTCTGGCCGGGCTCGAGCCGGCAGCGGTGATCGTGGAGATCCTCAACGAAGACGGGACCATGGCCCGCCGGCCCGACCTGATGAGTTTCGCCCGCGAACACCAGCTCAAGATGGCGACGATCGCTGATCTGATCCGCTACCGGCTGGAGACCGAAGAGTCGGTTGAGCGCGTGTTCGAACAGACCGTGGACACGGAACTGGGTGAGTTCCGTCTGGCCTGTTTCGAGGATCACGTGCACCAGGATCTGCACCTGGCCCTGATCCGTGGCGATCTGGAGGCAGGTCTGCCGCTGGTGCGAGTCCAGGTGATGGACATGCTGCGTGATGTGTTGGGGATCTCCGCACACGATTCCAGCTGGAAATTGCGCGACGCCATGGCGCGGGTGGCGGAGGATGGCTGCGGGGTGGTGATCGTCCTGCGTGGCGCCAATGAGTCGCCGCGGGATGTGATGGACTCAATCGAGCGAATCGCCGGCCGACCCGCCAGCCGGCCCAAGGACGGCGCCCATTCCACAGTACTCAGGACCTATGGCATCGGCGCGCAGATCCTGCGTAATCTGGGCGTCCATCGCATGCGCGTGTTGAGCGCGCCGAAACAGATGACCGGCATCTCCGGATTCGGTCTCGAGATCGTCGAGTACGTCGACTAGGGGCCGGGAGTACGACATGGACAAGATCAAGACCATCGAAGGCAGGATGCTGGCCAGGGATTTCCGCTTCGGTGTGGTGGCGGCGCGCTTTAATGATTTTATCGTCGAGCCGCTGTTGCGGGGCGCGCTGGACACGCTGCTGCGTCACGGCGCGGTGGAGGCCGATATCACGGTGCTCCGGGTTCCAGGCGCCTGGGAGATCCCGCTGGCGGTCAAGCGCATGGCAGCCACGCGCCGATTCGACGCCATCATCGCGCTCGGCGCAGTGATACGGGGCGCGACGCCGCACTTTGACTATGTCGCCGGCGAATGCACCAAGGGCGTGTCTCAGGCCGCTCTGGCGCATGAGCTACCGGTGGCTTTTGGCGTGCTGACCGTGGACACCATCGAACAGGCGGTAGAGCGGGCGGGCACCAAAGCCGGCAACAAGGGCGCAGACGCCGCCGCCTCTGCTATCGAGATGGCGAACCTGCTGCGCCAGCTGGAAACCTGAGCTTGGCCGCTGCTGAGCGCGAATCGCGCGGGCCCCGGGGTCTCGCCCGGCGCAGGGCCATGCAGGCGCTCTACCAGTGGCAACTGAATCCGTCGCTGGCCAAGGATATTGTGCTCCAGTTCATGCAGGACGCAGAGCACGGCAGAGCCGAGCAGGACTATTTTGGCGACCTGGTGACGCAGGTCATCGACCAGCGGGAGCAGCTGGACCAGGAGATCGACCGGCTGTCTGATCGTGCCGTAAGCCAGCTCGATCCGGTCGAACACAGCATCCTGCTGATCGGCATGTACGAACTGATGCATCACCCGGAAGTGCCTTACAGGGTGGTGATCAATGAGGCGGTCGACCTGGGCCGCGCATATGGTGCCGAGGACGGCCACAAGTTCGTCAATGCGCTGCTCGACCGGGCGGCGCGCAACCACCGGTCTTCCGAATTCGACAGCCGAGCGGAGTAGCCATGCCATTGAGCCCAGCCGTGCAACGCGAAGCGATCCACCGGCGCGACATCGAGTGTCACGGATACCGCCGCGCCGACGGCCTGTGGGATATAGAGGGGCGGATGGTCGATACCAAGACCTACGCCTTCGACAACCGCTACCGCGGCCAGGTCGATCCCGGCACGCCAGTGCACGATATGTGGATCCGGGTCACCCTCGACGACCGTCTCGAGATCCATGACATCGAGGCCGCCACGGACAGCCACCCGTTTCCGAATTGTCCGGATATCGCCCCGGATTACCGCAGCATGGTCGGTACGCGTATCCGCCCTGGCTGGACCCGGCAGGTAAAGGAGCGCCTGGGTCAGGCCGACGGCTGTACCCATCTGACGCGTTTGCTGCAAGAACTCGCCGTGGTTGCGATCCAGACTATCTATCCCCGACTCAGCCGGGAGGGCAAGCTGCCCGAATCGGATCGCAGGCCGCCACACATCGACAGCTGTCACGCGCTCAGGAGCGATGGTGCGGTGGTGATGGAGCTGTATCCGAAGTGGTACCGGAGCTGAGATTTGGGCGGCTTGAGCGAAGCCGACATCATCGATTGCCTGAGCGGTGGCTACCCGGCGCGTCCTGATGTGAAGCTCGGCATCGGCGACGATGGCGCCGTGCTGAGGCCTCCACCGGGCCGCGATCTGGTCAGCGTTCTCGACACCATCAATGAGGGGGTCCATTTCCCAGCCGGCATAACCGCCGCGGCCATCGCCCATCGCGCGCTGGCGGTCAACCTCAGCGATCTGGCCGCGATGGGGGCCGAGCC
>JBATKC010000123.1:0-12575 GCA_049669065.1 Gammaproteobacteria bacterium | reverse complement strand
GCGCGGCAGATTCCGGCAGCGTCGCCAACGCGCCCTCGACCAGCGGCGGCGGGCAATAGATCCGCGGCCGCCGCGCCATCCTCAAACCGCCGTCTTCAGACCGGTGGCCAGATCGATGCCCTCGGCCGCGACGCGTGCCATCAGGTCGATCTCGGTCTCGTCGATGACATAGGGCGGCATGAAGTAGACCACATTGCCCAATGGCCGCAGCAGCACGCCCCGTTGCAGCCCATGACGATAAACCTCCAGCCCCCGTCGCTGCTGCCAGGGGAACGGCTCCCGGCTGGCGCGATCTGTGACCATCTCGATGGCGAGGATCATGCCGTGCTGGCGGATCTCGCCGACGTGCGGATGATCCTGCAGCGCCGCGACGGACGCGGCCATATGCCGGGCCAGTGCCGCGTTGCGACCCAGCACGTCACGGCTGCGGAAGATCTCCAGGGTCGCTAGCGCCGCGGTGCAGCCGAGCGGATTGCCGGTGTAGCTATGCGAGTGCAGGAATGCCTTGAGCGTGTCGTAATCATCGTAGAACGCGGCATAGACCGGGTCTGTTGTCAGCACCACGGACAGCGGCAGATAGCCGCCGGTCAGGCCTTTGGACAGACACATGAAGTCCGGGCTGATGTCTGCCTGCTCGCAAGCGAACAGGGTCCCCGTGCGGCCGAAGCCGACCGCGATCTCATCAGCGATCAGATGCACGCCGTAGCGGTCACAGGCTTGCCGCAGCAGGCTCAGATATACCGGGTGGTACATACGCATGTTGCCAGCGCATTGCACCAGCGGTTCCACGATGACCGCGCAGATCTCGTCACCGTGTTGCTGCAGGCATTGCTCCATGTGCGCAAACTGCCGGCGGCTGTATGACTCCCAGGATTCTCCGGACTCCCGATTGAAACAGTCTGGCGATGGCACGGTGAGCGTGTCCATCAGCAGCGGACTGTATATCTCCTTGTACAGCGCCACGTCGCCGACCGACAATGCGCCGAGGGTCTCGCCGTGATAGCTGTTGCCGAGGGTGACGAAACGGGTTTTTTGCGGCTTACCCTGATTGCGCCAGAAGTGAAAGCTCATCTTGATCGCCACCTCCACCGCCGAGGAACCGTTGTCGGCGTAGAAACAGCGCGTGAGACCCGGCGGGCTGACCGCCACCAGCTGTTCTGACAGGCGCACCACCGGCTCGTGGGTAAAGCCTGCCAGGATCACGTGCTCCAGCGATTCGAGCTGGTCGCGGATGGCGCGGTTGATATCCGGATTGGCATGTCCGAACAGGTTGACCCACCAGGAGCTGATGGCGTCCAGATATCGATTGCCGTCAAAGTCCTCCAGCCATGCACCCTGGCCGCGGCGGATCGGGATCATCGGCAGCGACTCGTAGTCTTTCATCTGGCTGCACGGATGCCACAGAACCGCAAGATCGCGCTCGACCAGCTGCGCGTTGTCAGAACTCATGGGGTCGTTGCAGCGGGGTCGGCTACACAAAAACGATGGATCAGTCCGCGCAGCACCGTTTCGCAGAGTTCGGCCTGTTCGAGACTCAGGAACTCGTCCGGCTGATGGGCCTGATCGATCGAGCCGGGGCCCATGATCACCGTTTCCATGCCGAGAGACTGCAGATAGGGCCCCTCGGTACAGAAGCACACGGATTCCCGCGCGCCGGTGACGGCCTCGCAGCTGTGCAGCAGCGGCCCTTCCTCGCCGCGTAGCGGGTCCACGCCATCGAACAGAGTCAGGAATTCCACCTCGAGCCCGCTACCCGCGAGCCGCTCTTCGATCCGTTGGTGCAGCAGCGCCCGTGTCCCGCTCACCGTCATGCCGGGATTTAGCCGCACGTCGATATGCATCTCACATTCGGCGCAGATCCGGTTCGGATTGTCGCCGCCACGGATATAGCCGAGATTGATCGTCGGCTCCGGCACCTCGAACGCCGGCTGGCTGAAGCGATCGGCCAACTCGGTCTGCACGGCCCGCAAGGTGGCGATGACTTCGACCATCCCCTCGAGCGCATTGCGGCCCAGGGCGGGGTTGCTTGAATGCCCGCTGCGTCCCGATACACGGATGCCCTCCATCAGCACCCCTTTGTGCTGGAAAACCGGCCGCATGCCCGTGGGCTCGCCGATCAGCGCGTAACGACCCGGGCGCGCCTGGCTCTCGGCCAGCGCCCGCGCGCCACTCATCGTGCTCTCTTCGTCGGCGGTGGCCAGCAGGGTTAGCGGCGCACTCAGCTTGCTGCCGCTGAATGCCTGCGCGGCGCGGACGGCCAGGGCAAGGAATGACTTCATGTCCGCGGTGCCCAGGCCATAAAGGCGGTCCTGACGACGCGTGGCGGCAAATGGATCCGTGGACCAGCGGTTTTCGTCCCACGGCACCGTATCCGAATGCCCCGAGAGCACCAGTCCGTCTTCACCCTCGCCAAGCCGCGCAAGCAGGTTGAATTTGCCCTCCCGACCGGCCACCGGCAGCAGCGACACGGCGAAGCCGAGACCCTCGAGCCAGTTGCCAAGGTGCTCGCACACGCGGCGATTGCTGCTGTCCAGCGCGGGCTGGACGCTGCTGATCGAGGGCTCCGCCACCAGGGTGGCGATCATGGTTTCGAGATCGGGCAGCCGGTCGTGCATGGGGTCGATGATGGTCAGGAGGGCCGACCGGCGCAAGTCTTTACCCGATACCGGCCGGCAGGGCATGATGCCGCGCAATGATCGCCACAAGCTGGAATCGTAAATGAAGCTGGATGCGGACAGCGGTTTGCTCGACCAGGCCCGGCAGGTGCACTCGCCCAATCAGGATGCTCGCCCTTCCGGCTGCGAACCCGAGCTGCTGGTGATCCACAGTATCAGCCTGCCGCCCGGGGAGTATGGCGGACCGTGGATAGAGCGGCTGTTTTGTAACGATCTCGATCCCTCGGCCCACCCCTATTTTGCTGAGATCGCCGATCTCCGGGTCTCCGCCCATCTGCTGATCCGTCGCGACGGCGAGTTGATTCAGTTTGTGCCCTTCCATGGCCGCGCCTGGCATGCAGGCCTGTCGAGCTATGCGGGCCGGGAGCGCTGCAACGACTTCTCCATCGGCATTGAGCTGGAGGGGACCGATCAGGGCGATTTCACCAGCGCGCAATATTCCGCTCTGATCGATGTCGTTGCCCTGCTTGACGAAACCTATCCGGGCATCAGCCCGCAACGCATCGCTGGCCACAGCGATATTGCGCCGGGACGCAAGACCGACCCCGGTCCCGGTTTCGATTGGCGTGTATTCGGCCAGAATGAGCCCGGACGGAGCGTATAATCCGATTATGAACCCGCCCTGCGAGCTATTGTGAAGCTGATCGCCCTGATCCTCGGTCTGATCCTGGAGCGCACCGCGACCCGGTTGTTGTCGCTGCGCGAACCCCGAGGTCTCGATGGCTATTTTGACCGGTGTTTCCGCCTGTTACAGCAGCGGCAGGGCATCGCGGCTTTCCTGCTGACGGTGTTGATCGTGATCATCCCGGTGCTGCCCGTGGTGCTGCTGATGGTGGCACTCGGTGACGCGCTGATGGGCTTTCTCGCAGTAGGCTTCGCCGCCGTTATCCTGGTCTTCAGCCTCGGTCCCCGGGACCTGACCCGCGAGGTGGATGACTATCTGATCGCGATGGAGACCGGTGACGAGGAAGCGTCCCGGCGTCTGGCCAAGGAGCTGGTCGAGGCAGATCTGGCCGGCAGCCAGGGACGCCGTGTGCTCGCGGTGGAGGAGGCGGTACTGGCCCAGGCCAATAACCGTATCTTCGGCGTGATCTTCTGGTTCATGTTGCTTGGCCCGAGCGGCGCCTGGTTGTTCCGTGTCGCGGATCTGATGCGGCGCCGCGCGGTATTCGAGGCCATGCGTGGGCGCGCCGCGGAGGGGAGTGATCCCGGTTATCTGCACGCCGTGCAGTCGGTGTACGGGTTGTTGGCCTGGCTGCCGGCGCGGCTGCTCGCCCTCAGCTACGCTATGGCTGGCAGCTTCGAGGATGCGATGTCGGATTGGCGCGGCTACTACGACAAGTGTTCCGACAAGTTCTTCCATGTCAACGATGAGATCCTCGCCTGCGCGGGTCGTGGCGCCATCGGCAGCATTGCTGCAGAAGGTGGCGTCAACGTAGAGCCGGTCCGCGCCGCCATGCGGCTGATCAGCCGCACGCTGCTGATCTGGGTCACGGCAATCTCCCTGCTGACGGTCTTCGGCTACGCAATATGATGCGTCCCGTGAGACGCGACCCGGCCGCGCCGGTCTGGGCATGTTTTCTTGTATTTGTGTTTATCGCGACCCTGGCCACTGCGGCGGCCAGCGATGTGCCGGCCCGGCGCGTGATTACGCTCGCGCCACACCTGGCGGAGATCGTATTCGCCGCGGGTGCGGGCACGACCCTGGTCGGGACCGTGGAGTACAGCGATTTTCCGCCAGCGGCTCGCGACGTGCTGCGGGTCGGCGACGCGTTCCGGCTGGATCGGGAACGCATCATGAGTCTGCGCCCCGATCTGCTGCTGGCCTGGGGTGGCGGCACGCCGGTCGCGGTGATCGAGCAGCTGCGCGGCGATGGCCATACGGTGGTGGTGATCGGTGGTGACACCCTGGAAGCGGTCGCCGATGCGCTGGAACGGATCGGAGGTTTGACCGGTACCGAAACGACCGCGGCGGCACAGGCGGCCCGCTACCGCGGTGAGTTGATGGCGCTACGCGAACGCTATCGCAGCGACGCGGCCCTGCCCACATTTTTTCAGATTTCGGCGCAGCCGCTGTACACCGTGACCGGCCAGCAGATCATCAGTCAGGCCATCGATCTGTGCGGAGGGCGCAATGTGTTTGCCGGCCTGCCCGGGCTGGTGGCCCAGGTGTCAGCCGAGGCCGTCGTGGCGGCCGATCCCCGGGTCATGCTCGCGACGGGGGGAGCCGGTGAAGATCCGCTCGCCCGTTGGCGCAGATTCCAGGATCTCGCAGCTGTCAGGCAGGGCCATCTGTATCTGGTGGATGGCGATCTGGTGTCCCGTCCCGGGCCGCGGTTACTGCTCGGGGTGAGACAGATCTGTGCCCGTATCGAGGACTCGCGCGGCAGCTCCGTGGACTAGCCGCGGCCGCGATCGTGGCGCCACAACACTTCCTGGCCACAGTCCCGTCGCGCCAGCACCCGCGCGATAACAAAAAGCAGGTCCGAGAGCCGATTGAGATACCGTACGAGCTCCGGATTGACCGGCTCGTTTGACGCCAGGTTGAGCACCCGGCGTTCGGTGCGGCGGCAGATGGTCCGGGCCATATGACAGGCCGCCGCGGGCGCGCCGCCGCCGGGCAGGATAAATTCCTTTAGCGGCGGCAGCGATTCGTTGAACTGGTCGAGCTCATGTTCGAGCCGCTCCACGTCAGCCTTGGTCACGACCTCGCTGCCTGGGATGCACAACTCACCGCCCAGATCGAACAGATCGTGCTGCACCTCGGTCAGACAGGCCGCGATCGGCTGCGGGATCTCGCCACTGGCGAGGATCACGCCGATCGCGCTATTGAGCTCGTCAGTACAGCCATAAGCCTCCACCCGCGGATGATCCTTGGCCACCCGTGTGCCGTCACCCAAACCTGTGGTGCCGGTATCGCCAGTGCGCGTGTAGATCTTGCTCAGCCGATTGCCCATGTCGTTTCTCCGGTCTGTGCCTAGTAGTCGTAGGCCAGGGTAGCGTAGACCCCGCGACCTGCGGTGTTGTAGCCGGCCGCAAGCGCGTAATCCTTGTCCAGCAGATTTTCGACTTTTGCCCGCAGGGTCAGACGCTGCGACAGCTGTGCCCGGGCCGAGAGATTCAGCAGCCCATATCCCGCGAGGGTCTGGTCGCCGAAATCCAGTCGATCATCGGTGGTGAGGAAATTCAGGCCGATTTCATGCGCCCCGATCTGACGCACGATTGCGAGGGTGAACAAGTTGTCCGCGCGTCGCAACAACTTCTGACCGGTAGTACGGTCGCGCGGATCCTGCACTGTCGCTTCGCCACGGATCTGCCAGTGCTCGCCCCGATACTCATAGGCGATTTCCGTGCCGGTGATCCGCGCCTTGTCCACATTGCGGTTTTCGCCGACAAAATTGGCCGGGTCGGTAAACACGAATTCGATCAGGTCCTCGATCCGGTTCTTGAAGCCCCCGATCCGCAGCGTCTGGCGATCGCCGATACGCTGGATAAAATTGAAATCCCAGCTGCGCGAAATCTCCGGGTCGAGATTGCGGTTGCCGCCGAATCCGTACAGGTCGAGACTGCTGGGCGCGCGGAACGCGCGTCCGGCACTGGCGGTAAAACGCAGGCCCCGGCCGATGTCCAGGCCGTAGTCCAGGTTCCAGCTGTTCTCCGCGCCAAACACCTCGTGGTCGGTGCGCCGCACTGCCGCTACGAAGCGATGACGGCCGAGTTGGCCGATGGACTCCAGATAGAATGCATCCACATCCTGATGCACGTCGCCACTGCCGGGCCGTTTCTCCAGCGGGGTGCCGAAGATGATGCCGGAGGTCTGCTCGCGGCTGCCGTGGAAACCGGCGATCAGGGCCAGCCACGGCCGCAATGCAAAGTCGTTCTGCCAGTCGAGCTCGTAGCGGTCGGTGCGGGTAAAGTCCGCCGGGTTGAACGCGCCACGCCCCTGATCGATCTTGTCGATGACGCGGCTCAGCGACAGACGTGTCTGCCATGCATCGGTGGGATCGCCCTCAAATCTGAGTTCCGCCATGCTGTTGGTGTACTGCTGGCGCACCGGCGCCAGGAAGAAATCTGAATATTCCGTGGTGCCGTGGGCGCGCCAGTAGCGGGCGCCGAGCCTGGCCGGACCGAGTTCTGTCTGCCCCCATCCGTTGACGGTCAGATTGTCGTAGCCGGCGTCGTCATCGCTGGCTTTGAACGTCGGGAAGCCATCCGTATCCAGCCAGGAGACGTTGACCCCGCCCGCCGAAACCTCACCCGCCAGCGCCAGCTCACCGGCCGCCTTGCGGGTGCCGTACCTGCCGCCGCCGGACTCGACCCGGGCGCGGACGCCGCTGGTGTCTTTGCGCGTGATGATGTTGATCACGCCACCCATCGCCTCGGAGCCATATAGTGCGGCGCGTGGGCCTTTGACGATCTCGATGCGTTCGACGATGTCCGGTGACACGTTTTGTATCGCCGCTGCGCTCGTGGTGCCGGCGTTGATGCGCACGCCGTCGATCAGTACCAGGGTCTGATCGCTCTCGGCGCCGCGGATAAAAACCGATGTGACCTGACCCGGTCCACCATTGCGAGCCACTTCGATGCCGCCATGGAAACGCAGCAACTCGGCCACGTCGGTCGCCATACTGCGCTCGATCTCGGCGCGATCGATGATGGTCACGGGTGCCAGCGTGTGATCGACCGAGACGGACGTCCGGGTCGCGGTGACGACGACCGGCGCCAGCTCGCGCCGATTGTCATCGGCGGCCGCCGGCAACGCAGCCAGCAGCGCAAGGGCTAGGGGGATCTGTCTGCGCATCGAGGTCTCCGGCCGCGCGCACGCCCGCACGCTGGGTACCGATAAAAAACCGGTGGCGGAGGCGTCGACGGCAGAAGAACCAGAGACTCTGCCCGTTCGATCCGCCCCACGCGGATCCGGTCGTATGCTGTCGGGCCGGTCTCCGGGCTGACGAGCGGGGCTTGCACCCCGGTCGCGTCGCCTTCCCACCCGTTCCCGGGCAGTGGCTGTGGCTGGATAAGCCGACGATGACGCGACCTTGACTCGATTACCGTTGCGGGGGCAGCGCCGGATTATCCTCGAAAGGATCACCGGCTTCCCGTTATCCCGACCCGTTTGGTCGGGAGCACCCGAGCAGGTGCTGGCACTCTAGGCAGCGCCGTCGGCACTGTCAACCGGCGCCGCCGGCGCGGCGATCGATTAGAATCAGGGCCACCACTGCTATCGGCACTACCATGCAACAGAGCCCCTACCTGACCGCAGCGCTGGAGGCTGCCCGCGCGGCGGCCGACGTGATCCGTCATTACTACCGCGGCCAGCTTGAAGTCAGCCTGAAGGCTGACAACAGCCCGGTGACCCGCGCCGATGTGGAGGCGGAGCAGGTGATCCGCAAGACCATCTCGCTGCGGTTCCCGGAACATGGTTTCTATGGCGAGGAGACCGGGCGGGACGACGGCAATTCGGACTTCCTTTGGCTGGTAGATCCGATCGATGGCACCAAGAGCTTTGTGCGCCGCTATCCGTTTTTCTCGACCCAGATCGCGCTGATGCAGAAGGGACGGATCATCCTCGGCGTGTCCAGTGCGCCGGCCTTTGAGGAGATCGCCTGGGCCGAAAGCGGCGGCGGTGCCTGGCTGGACGGCGAGCAGATACGAGTGAGCGGGACCGATCGTCTGGACCAGGCTGCAGTCTCGACCGGCAATCTGCGCACGCTGGCCAGCGGCGACCGCTGGGCGGGGTGGGGCGAGGTCGTTTCGCGGGTCGACCGGATCCGTGGTTATGGCGATTTTTACCATTATCACCTGCTAGCCTCCGGCCGCATCGACGCCGTGGTCGAGTCCGACGTGAATATCCTCGATATCGCGGCCCTGTCGCTGATCGTAGAGGAAGCGGGCGGCCGATTTACCGATCTGGAGGGCGCCCCTCCGTGCCTCGAGACCACGAGCGTGCTCGCCAGCAACGGGCGGCTGCACGAGGCAATCAAGCGTTTTCTGTGAGCGTCCCGATCTACTGGGTGGATGCGTTCGAGGAGGGGCCGTTCACCGGCAACCCGGCCGCTGTCTGTCTGCTCCAGCACTGGCTTGATGACGAGCTGATGCAGGCTATCGCCCGCGAGAACAACCTCTCGGAGACCGCGTTCCTGGTCGCGGCGGACGATGGCTGGCATATCCGCTGGTTTACGCCCGCTGAAGAAGTAGCGCTGTGCGGTCACGCCACCCTGGCCAGCGCCGCGGTGATCAGCCGCTATGTCGATCCGCGGGTCAGCCTGATCCGTTTTTATTCGCGCTCAGGGTTGCTGCGGGCGCGGCGCGAGGCGGAGCGATTCGTATTGATATTCCCTTCGCGACCTGCCCGCCAGAGTGACGCCCGCGCCGAGTTGAGCGCGGCATTGGGCGCTGAACCGGAGCGGGTTCTGTGTGCCGACTACTATCTTGCCGTGTTTGCTGCAGAGGATGAAATTCGCGGCTTGCACCCTGATTTCACTGCACTCGCGGCACTCGGCAGGACCGGGGTGATCGTGACTGCGCCAGCCGCGGATCCGGGGCTGGATTTTGTCTCCCGCTTCTTTGCTCCGGCGGTCGGCGTGGATGAGGACCCGGTCACCGGCTCCGCCCATTGCACCCTGATCCCGTATTGGGCGGAACGGCTGGGCAAAACCACGCTGACAGCGCGCCAGCTGTCGGAACGGGGCGGTGCGCTGTTCTGCGGCTTGCGCGGAGACACGGTGGAGATCGGTGGCCGCGCGCGTCATTACCTGAGCGGCGAACTCGAAGTCTGAGCTCAGGCGTCAAAGAAAATCCGCCGGGAACCCGTCTCCAACGCCCGCATCGGCAGACCGTAGAGTTCGCCGAGGTTCTGTTCGTTCAGGACTTCGGCGGTCGTGCCGAGCAGCCAGCGGCCATCGCCAAACAACAGCAGACACTGATCACAAAAGCGGGCGGCCGCGTTCAGGTCATGCAGGCAGGCGACCACACAGCGGCCCTGATCCGCGCGCTCCCGCAAGATCTGCATCACGCCGAGCTGGTACTGCGGGTCGAGATGACTCGTCGGTTCATCGAGCAGGGCCACGGCCGGATCCTGGACCAGCAGGGTGGCCAGCGCCAGGCGCCGGCGTTCGCCGCCTGAAAGCGTATCGAGGGTGCGCGCTTCGGTATTCTCCAGACCGACCCGCCGCAGCGCCCGCTGGGCGATGCGTTTGTCCTCCGGCCCTTCCCATTGCCAGAAATCCAGATGCGGATGGCGTCCGATCAGCGCGGTCTCCATCACCGTCGCCGGGAACACATCCTCGTCATCCTGCATCAGCAGCCCGATGCGGCGGGCAATCTCGCGCCGTGGCTGCCGGTTCAGGGCCACCCCGTCTAGCTGCACCTCGCCCGCATCCGGCGCGGCCAGACCGGCCAGCGTGAGCAGGGTCGTGGTCTTGCCGGCGCCGTTACGGCCGAGGATCGCGACGAAATCACCCGGGCCCACGGACAGGTCGAGCGCCTCGACCAGCAGTCGATCGCCGGCCGTGACCGTGATCTCGCATGCCGCGAGATGCGTCATCGCAGCGTGATCCCTGATTTCACCATCGACTCAATCGCTCCTGGACGCTTCGACCGCTTCTATCCCGTGCATCGATGTCGACACTTCCAGCAATATCGGCTGACAGCAGATGCGGCAATCCTCGACCAGCGAGTCCGGCGGTGCGGAGAGGTCGATCAGCAGCGTGTTCTCCTCCCAGCAGAACGGGCATGCATAGGACCATTCGATGATCGGCTCCATCGGCTCAGCCCTGCCATCCGGCCGCGCAGCGATGGTCCCGCGAATCTCGCAATGTGCGCCTCGGATTCATCGCGGGGTCTGCGCAAGTCCCAGATCTTCCGCGCCCCGCCGCTGACCGTTTTGCGGGATCCAGAAGGTCTCCGGGTCCAGACCGGCGGCGGCCAATGCCGCCAGCAACTCTGTGACTGGCTGCGTCTGGCCATCATCGGCGAGACGGAAGGTGCCGAAATGCATGGCCATGCTGCGCCGCGCCTGCAGCTGCTGGTGCGCGCTGACCGCCTCGGCGGGATCGATATGCTGATAAGCCATAAACCAGCGCGGCAGATACGCACCGATGGGCAGAATCGCGAGATCGGGCGGACCCAGCCGATTGCGGATCGCGGAAAAATGCCCGCCCATGCCCGTATCGCCGGCGAAAAACAATTTGCGCTCCCCCGCGGTGATCATATAGCCGGCCCATAAGGCCTTGTTGGTGTCGAGCATCCCCCGTCTCGACCAGTGCTGGACCGGCACGGCGCTTACCCGGTAACCGTCGGATAATTCGAACGCCTGCCACCAGTCGAGCTCTCTGCAGCGGTCGCTGTCGTCCAGCCCAAGGTAGTGGCAGTTGCCCAACGGGACGAGGAACAAAGGGTCATGCGTCTGGTGCAGCTGGAGGAGTGTCGGCAGATCCATGTGGTCGTAATGATTATGGCTGACGACGACCACGTCGATCGGGGGCAGATCCGAGAAAGCCAGCCCCGGCGGGCGATAACGAGCAGGCCCGATCCAGTTGAGCGGACTGGCCCGTTCCGACCAGATCGGGTCGGTCAACAGATTGATACTGTCGGTTTGTATCAGCACCGTGGCGTGGTTGACGAGGGTGATCTCAAGCCCGTCCCCGTCCACCCGCTGCGGTGGTCGCGGAGACGGCAGTGGTGACAGGTCCCGATCCCACGGCCCCGCTGATTCACGACTGAACTGCCATTTCAGCACATCGCCAAGACTCTTGACCGGCTGATGGTCCAGATGAAATCGGTGGCCGTCGAAATGGTCGCTGACCGGGCCGTCGTAGAGCCGGTCCGGTGTGGCGCAGCTGTACAGGACGATCCCGCTTAACGCGGCGACCGCCAGCCACGCCACAGCCCGTGACGAACGTCGCCGCCACCGCCGATCCGTGCCCCTATCCGGCAATCGCGGTGCCCCCGTGTCGCCTTGGATCGCCTGCCACGGCGAAGCCTCCGCCGGGCTTCCATTCGGCCGCCGCCGCGCCGCCGAAAAACATCGACAGATGATCAAAGGGTCGTCGCGGGAGCGTGCAGGCGTCCATCGGCAATCCGGGCTCGTGGGCGACCCGATACCCCGCTGGTGTCATCTCGACGTGGGCCCTGGGGTGGGCCACGGCCTGCTCCAGCGACATGCCAAAGTGCATATAGTTGATCAGCGTCTGCAGAATCGCTGATGTGATCCGGTCGGCGCCGGGTGAACCGACCGCCAGCACCCTGCCGTCGCTGCGGCGCGCGACGGTCGGTGCCATATTGGACGATAAACGGGTGCCGGGCGCGTCCATCAGCAGGCCGCCCGTGCCCAGCTCGATTTCGCCCAGCGCATTGTTTAGCCAGATGCCGGTTCCGGTGGGCAAGACCCCTGACCCGTAGCCCGCCGACATGGTCACGGCACAGCCCATGCCATGCCTGTCCACCGCGGACGTATGGACCGTTTCGCTGGAGGTCCCGGGGGGTTTACCGTCACGGATCGATTCGAGCAGCCTGACCACGTCCCGGTCCACGTCATGGCTGGTGGTCAGCACCTCCCGCCTGTACTCGATGACCCGGCGTTGCGCCTCCACCATGCATGCCACCGCATCCGCATCCCAGCCGTCGACGCCCACATCGCGTGTCAGCATCATCATCGCCACCAGGGCGGCGCCACCGACTGCCGGGGGGGGCGTGGTGGCGATCTCCCAGTCATCCAGGTTGACTATCAGACTGGCCCGCTCAACGGCCTGGTAGGCAGCCATGTCGGCTCGGGTCAGCATGCCGCCCGCATCACTGACGTGATCGGCCATAAGGTGACCCAGCTCGCCGGTATAAAACTCCTGCGCGCCGAGGCGGGCGATGCGCTCGAGGCTGTCGCCGAGGCCCGCGATTCTCACG
>JBATKC010000122.1:0-11755 GCA_049669065.1 Gammaproteobacteria bacterium | reverse complement strand
CTCCTCGATGACCGCCAGGATCTCGCCGCTGGTCACCGTCGTGCCATCCTGGATGCGGATCTCCTTGAGCACTCCATCCGTCGGCGATGGCACCTCGAGGACCACCTTATCGGTCTCCAGGTCGACCAGATTCTCGTCTCTGCTGACCGGATCGCCGGGCCCCTTGTGCCATGAAACCAGCGTGGCATCCGCCACCGACTCGGGCAGCTGCGGGACCTTGACTTCGATACTCATGCCTTCTTCCTGATTTTTGATGATTCGGTATGGGCAGCCGAGCGATCGGCCGTGATGTCGAGGGCTGCGTTGACCAGCCCTTCCTGCTGTGCCACATGCAGCTTGTAATAGCCCGCCGCCGGCGCCGCGGCGCCCATGCGGCCGGCATAGAACAGCTCATGTTCATCATCCAGCGGTTCCTGCAGCCGGTGGCGGATCTGATACCAGGCGCCCTGATTCTGCGGCTCCTCCTGGCACCAGACGATCTCGCGAGCATTGCGGTAACCGGCTACGGTAGCGGCATATCGTTCGGTCGGGAATGGATAGAGCTGTTCCAGACGGATCAGGGCGATGTCACGTATATCCTCGGCGCGACGCTTCTCAAGCAGGTCGTAAAACACCTTGCCGCTACAGAACACGATCCTGCGGACGCTTTCGGCATCGATATCGTCGATCTCGGGTAACAGCTCACCGAACCCGTGCCCGGTACTCAGCTCTTCGATGTTCGAAACGGCCAGGCGATGACGCAGCAGGCTCTTCGGTGTCATCACCACAAGTGGCTTGCGGAAGCTGCGACGCACCTGGCGACGCAACAGATGGAAGATCTGCGCCGGGGTCGACGGCACGCAGACCAGCATGTTGTTCTCCGCGCAGAGCTGCAGGAAACGCTCCAGCCGGGCCGAGGAATGCTCCGGCCCCTGCCCTTCATAACCGTGCGGCAACAGCAGTGTCAGACCGCAGACCCGGCCCCATTTCGACTCGCCCGAGCTGATGAACTGATCGATGACCACCTGGGCGCCGTTGACGAAATCGCCAAATTGCGCCTCCCAGATCACCAGGGTGTAGGGATCAGTGGTCGCGAATCCGTACTCGAACCCCAGTGCGGCCTCCTCGGACAACAGCGAGTCGGTGACGACAAAGCGGGCCTGATCATTGCGCAGATGCTGCAGAGGGAGATAGGGCTCGCCACCGTTCTGCTCGTGAAGCACCGCATGGCGATGGAAGAAGGTGCCGCGCCCGCTGTCCTGACCAGTCAGACGGATGTCGTTACCCTCGGTCAGGATGCTGGCGTAGGCCATGGTTTCGGCGAAACCCCAGTCCAGCGGAATCTCCCCCGCCGCCATGCGTCGCCGGTCAGCCATGAGGCGCTCGACGCGGGGGTGCATCTTGTGTTGTTCGGGCACCCGGCAGATTCCGTCCGCCAGCTCGGCGAGGCGCGCAGACGGGAGCCCGGTCTCGACCGGTGCGTCCCAGTCGGCGGTCATAAAGCCGGTCCAGTCTACGGTATAGGGTGTGCCCACCATGCCCAAAGACAGGGGCGACAGCACTTTGCCCTCGTCGAGGCCCGCGCGATAGGACTCGGCCATCGTGCGCGCCTCGTCGTCGCTGACCAGACCCTCGGCCACGAGCTTCTCTGCATAGAGCCGACGCAGCGTAGGATGGCTGCGGATCACCTGGTACATCGCCGGCTGGGTGGCCGCGGGCTCGTCGGCCTCGTTGTGGCCGTGTCGCCGGTAACAGACCATATCGATGACCACGTCCTTGCCAAAGCGCTGGCGATAATCGACCGCCAGACGGGTGACCAGCAGCACGGCTTCCGGATCATCACCGTTGACGTGGAAGATCGGCGCTTCGATCATCTTGGCCACGTCGCTGCAATACAGCGTCGAGCGCGCATCCTGCGGATTACTGGTGGTAAAACCGACCTGGTTGTTGGTGACGATATGCACCGTGCCGCCGGTGCCGAAGCCGCGCGTCTGCGACATCTGCAGCGTCTCCATCACCACGCCCTGACCTGCGAACGCGGCGTCGCCGTGGATCAGCAACGGAATCACCCGGTCGCCCTTCGCGTCTTCGCGAAATCCCTGTCGCGCCCGCGCCGAGCCCTCGACAACGGGATTGACGATCTCCAGATGCGATGGATTGAACGCCAGCACCAGATGCACATTGCCGCCGGGCGTGCGCATGTCCGACGAGAATCCGAGATGGTATTTGACGTCCCCGGAACCGGTCTTGGTGCTGATGTCGTAGCTGCCCTCGAACTCGGAGAACAGCTCGCCCGGCGCCTTGCCCATGATGTTGACCAGCACATTGATGCGGCCACGGTGGGCCATGCCGATGACGATCTCCTCGACGCCGCTGCTGCCGGCATGCAGCGCCAGATCCGAGAGCAGCGGGATCAGGCTCTCACCGCCTTCCAGCGAAAATCGCTTCTGGCCCACATATCGGGTATGCAGATACCGCTCGATACCCTCCGCCGCAGTCAGCTCCTGCAGGATCCGCAGCTTCTCTTCCGCGCTCACCTGACGATCCGCCACTGCCTTCTCGAAGCGGCTCTGCAACCAGGCCCGCTCCTCGCGCGAGGTGATGTGGACCAGTTCGGCGCCGATGGTGCCGCGATAGATCTGCTCGAGGCGCTCGATGATCTCTCCCAGCGTCATGCTGGTACGACCCTCGATACCGGTGACCGCAAACCGGGTGTCGCGATCCTGCGCAGACAGACCGTAGCGGGCCGGGTCCAGTTCCCTGGGCGTCTCCGGTCGCACCAGACCCAATGGATCCAGATCCGCGAGCTGGTGCCCGCGCATGCGGTAGGCCTCGAACAGCTGCATCACCGCCGCCTGTTTGGCCAGCAGCTCATCCGAAGCGCCGGTCTGGGGCGGACGCAGCGCGAACTGCCGCAGGCTGGCTTCTACCGGCCCGCGCGGCACCTCCTCGGTATCGCGCGGACCCAGGCTGTCGAAATAGCTGCGCAACTCGCCGCTGACCGACGCGGGGTCCAGCAGATATTGCTCGTACTGTTGCTCGACAAACGGTGCGCTACCGCCGAACAACGGACTGCTGCGATATCGGTCTTCTAGGCTCTTGCTCATCGTCCTGCTCGGGCTGTCTGGCCCGGTTTGGCCTCCGCGAAGCAGACGCCTGCGACGAGCGTCGAAAGTGCTGGTCGGTGGCGGGATCGTCGCAGCTGCGGCGTGCCGGGAATCACTGCTGGAGCCCGGCATCATTCCGCGCCTGCCCCAAAACGCGATAGTTTAGCTGATGGCTGTCCGCGATAAAACGGCGGATTACGGTCTGCGCGCACATGGACCCTCGGCTGGCAGGCGCTAGAATCACCGCTTTGGTGATCCCGCCCCGGGAGCCGCCCCAACACAGCTCCAAGAGATGCCAAAACCGTCCCTGCCGCTGAGCCAGCCCCCTGATGCCGTCTGCCTGCTGCGGCTGTCCGCGCTCGGCGACGTCTCGCATATGGTGCCGATCGTGCGCAGCATCCAGACGCAGTGGCCGCATACGCGTTTGGCCTGGTGCCTGGGCCGGCTCGAGTATCAACTCGTTGGTGATCTTCCGGGCGTCGAGTTTTACCAGTTTGACAAGTCAAAGGGCTGGCGGGCGCTGTTCGAGCTGCGGCGCCGGATCGGCGCTCAGCCCTTCGATGTGCTGATCCACGCCCAGGTCTCGATGCGCGCCAATCTCGCAAGCCTGGCCATCAGGGCGCCTGTCCGTCTCGGCTACGATCACGATCGCGCCAGGGACCTGCATGGGCTGTTCGTCAATCAACGCATACCGGCGGCGAGCGGCCAGCATGTTCTGGACAGCTTTTTCAGCTTTGCCAGTACGCTGGGCGTCACCCATCGTGAGCTCCGCTGGGATATCCCGGTCCCGCTTGAGGCGCGAGACGCCGCGGCGCGGCTGCCCGGCGACGGACCAGTGCTGGTCATCAGCCCCTGTTCCAGTCATCCACTGCGGAACTGGCGGGCAGACCGTTATGCCAGGGTGGCCGACTACGCGGCCAAACAGTATGGCTTTCGCATCGTCCTTTGCGGCGGCCCCTCCGCACTCGAACGCCGCATGGGGGATGCCATCAGCGCGGCCATGATGGCATCGGCACCGATCGATCTGATCGGCAAAGACACCATCAAGCAGCTGCTCGCAGTGCTCGAACGCGCCAGCCTGCTGATCGCGCCTGACTCCGGGCCGATGCATCTGGCGACCGCAACCGGGACCCCGGTGATCGGTCTGCATGCCGCGAGTAACCCGCAACGGAGCGGACCGTATCTCAGCCGGCAATGGTGCGTGGACCGTTATGATGCCGCAGCGCGGCAATTCCTCGGCCGGCCGGCCGCTGACTTGAAGTGGGGCACCAAGATCGAACGGCCCGGGGTGATGGATCTGGTGACCGTCGACGACGTCATCGAGCGGCTTGACGCATTCATGGCGGCCGGCGTGACGACACAGGCATAATCGCGCTGCAAACCTGATGCAGCCGGAGCAGCCATGAGCGAAATCCGCGTACCCGTCTCGGTGGGTGAACTGGTCGACAAGCTGACCATCCTGGAGATCAAATCCGAGCGGATCACCCGCGCCGGCGCGTTGGCCAACGTGCGCCGTGAGCTCGAGCGTCTGACCCGCATCTGGGAGAACAGCGTGCTGTCCGATCAGGACATCGACGAGGCCCGGGCCGAACTCAAGGCGGTGAACGAGGCGCTTTGGGATATCGAGGACCGGATCCGGGAAAAAGAGCGCGCGGTCGACTTTGGTCCGGAATTCATCGAACTGGCGCGATCCGTTTACACGCAAAACGACCGTCGGGCGGCGATCAAGCGACGCATAAATATGGAATCCGGCTCCGAGCTGATCGAGGAGAAATCCTACGCCGACTATCGACCCTGACCGGTGGGCCCTGACCGGCAGGGACTGACCGGTGGGCCACAACAGGTGGTGATAGGCATACCCGGGGTGAGCGCGCGCTTGCTCGCCCTGCTACGCTTTTCAGCGTAACCAGATACCGCTTCTTTCAATCCAAACAGGAGACCGAGCCATGTCTGTCGCACGCGTAACCGAGATCACGGCCGAATCTAAAAAGGGCTTTGACGATGCCTTGAAGGTGGCCATAGATAGGGCCCACAAGACGCTGCATTATGTGCGCAGCGCCTGGATTGCGGATCAAGAAGTGACTGTAAGAGACGGAAAAATCGAAGATTATCGTGTCCGGCTGAAAGTCACGTTCGTACTCAAGGACTGAGCGCGCCCATGCCCCGATCTTGAGGTCCCCGGCCACCGGGGTGCAGGTCGGGTTCAGGCGGCGGCGCGCCGCACCGAGGGAAGATCGGTCAGGTCGAGCACCTGACCGCGCCGTGCGATGCCCACATCCGCCTGGAGCTCGCCGCGTAATCGCTCGGCGAGAGCCTGTTGGGCCTTTTCCTCGCCATGGACCAGAAACACCGATGGCCGCTGTCTGAACCCGGCGTACCAGGCGACGAGTCCATCCTGATCCGCATGCGCGGACAGACCGCCCACCGTGTGGATGCGGGCCGCTACCCTGATCCCCTCGCCCCAGAGACGGATGTGATCGGCGCCATCGACCAATCGGCGCCCCAGCGTACCCTGGGCCTGATAGCCGACGATGATCACGTGGCACCCTTTGCGCCAGACGTTGTTCTTCAGGTGATGCTTGATCCGACCGCCCTCGCACATGCCGCTGCCGGCAAGGATGATGGCGCCATGGTGAATCCGGTTGAGCGCCATGGATTGCCGGGCCGTACGGGTGGCCTGGAAGTGCGGCAACAAACGGCTGCCGTTGCCGCGCAGACGCCATAATTCCGCTGCCTCTTTGTCATGCAGATGCGTGTAGCGGGCATAGGTCTCGGTGGCCTGGATTGCCATCGGGCTGTCAAGAAAGACCTGCCAATTCTCCAGCCCCCAGTCCGCCTGGTGCTGACTAAAGAGATACAGCAGTTCCTGGCTGCGGCCGACCGCAAAAGCGGGAATCAGGATGTTGCCGTGATCGTGTCGGGCATCACGGAAAATCTGTGCCAGCTCCTGGATCGTCTCATCACGCGAGCGATGCAAGCGGTCGCCATAGGTGCTCTCCATCAAGACCAGGTCGGCCTCCGCTATCACCGACGGGTCGTGCAATATCGGCGCGCCCCGTTGACCGATATCGCCGCTGAACACGAGCTTGCGGGTGACGCCGGCGTCGCGCAGCCACAGTTCCACCATCGCCGAGCCGAGGATGTGCCCGGCATCGCGGAAGCAGATCTCTATGCCGGGGAGAATGCGCGTGCGTTCGTCATAGCCGATCCCCTTGAAATTACGCATGGCCGCCTTGGCATCGTCCATGGTGTAGAGCGGCCGGATCAGCGGCATGCCTTTGCGCTGGCGCTTGCGATTCTCCGATTCGGCCTCCTTCTCAGCCAGGAAGCCGGCGTCCTTGAGCATGATCCGGCACAGGTCACGGGTTGCGCGTTGGGTATAGACCGGGCCGCCAAAACCATCGCGGATCAGCGACGGCAGGCGGCCGGAATGATCGATGTGGGCGTGGCTCAGGACGACGGCGTCGATGCTGCCAGGATCAAACGGCCAGGGCTCCCGGTTACGCGACGCGGGCCTGCGGCCACCCTGGATCAGCCCGCAATCGAGCAGGATCTTTTTGCCGGCAACCGTGACGATATGGCACGAACCCGTGACCTCTCCCGCGGCGCCAAAGAATTCGAGCTTCACGGCACTGCTCCTGCATCCGGTCAGCGCAGCACAGGTGGTTCGGGCACCTGCGGGCTGGCATAGAATTCGATCACCGCCAGTACTTCTTCATCCGACAGCGCATTCAGATGTTTCAACATCGCCGCCTCGCCCAGACGCTGTCCGCTGCGGTAGTCATTTATCGCGTTGGCGATATACGCCCGGTTCTGGCCCCGCAGGATGCTGGCCTCGTCTGCGGGATCGGACCCACCCAATGTGTGGCAGCCCTCGCATTTCTCGTTGTGAATCGCCAGGCCCTTCTTCGCCAGTCCCGGGTCGTATTCGTTGGCCGCGGCGCCAAAGGGTCGTGCGGCATAAAACCGTGCCAGGGTGTCCATCTGCCCGTCGGTCATCGGTTCGGCGATATCGCACATGCTCAGATCCGGGCAGGCCTCGTCCTCAGAGCAGACGGACTTGCGGCACGGCCGCGCATGGCCGCGATAATCGTAGAGCGCGTTGGCGATCACCACCTCGGGCAGACCGGCGATATTCGGCACGTCAGGCCAGCGGCTGATGCCGTCGACCCCGTGACAGGCGGCGCATTGCTTGGCCAGGGGAGCGAGTTCGCCGGCACCCACACCGGTTACCGTGAGCATCAGCAGCAAACACCATATACGCATCCTGGCCTCCCTTCCCTGCGGCGGGACAATTGATTGTTCTAGATAGTACTTAGCAGTCTACACACCAGGCTGCAACGGGGTCTGGCGCGCAGAAGACGATGCCGAAAACCGGGTTAGAAGCCCCCCGATCCCCACAGATTGGCAGAAGCGTGAATCGAATCACGCCCGGCCCGGACTTTTTCCTTAATTATCAACAGCGTTAGCCGATAACAATGGTATCGCATCAACATGGCGGCCGAACTTCGCGCTGCCGCCTTCGGACTGCAAAATGCCGCCTTGGAGCGCTGATCCCGTCGTGACCCATTTCTTTAACTGGTCGGAGGACACTGTGAGTCTCGCAGCCGCCAAGCTGCGTTGCCGGGTACTTATCGTCGATGACGATCCGACCATGCGCCTGATGCTCCGAGAGACCATGGAAAGCGGTGGCCATGAGGTCATCGAAGCCTGCAACGGCGAGGACGCACTGACTCTTTTTGAGGAATACAGGCCGGACATCGTGCTGATGGATGTGGACATGCCCCGCCTGGACGGCATCTCCGCCTGCCGCAGGCTCCGCGAACTTCCGGAATTCGCCATGACGCCGGTGTTGATGGTCACGGGTAACGACGATTCGGCCTCGATCAAGGCGGCTTATGAAGCCGGCGCCACGGATTTTATCAGCAAGCCCATCAATTGGCCGGTGCTCGGACAGCGCGTGCAGTTTATCCTCAGGGCGGCGCGGACGCTCAGAGACCTGGAGGTCAGTGAGTCAAAAAACAGCGCATTGCTGGGTGCCATACCGGACTGTATCTGTGTCTTCGACGCTGATGGCCGGATCGACCAACTGCTGGATCAGGGTCAGGGGGAGCAATGGCTGCCCAGTGACGCCGAAGGCCGCTTGATCAGTGAGCTATTGAGCCAGGAGCACGCACGCGAATTCCAGACGCAGATCCGCCGCAGTCTGGACCATGGTTCGATCCAGACCTTCGAATTCCAGCATGGCAGAAAGACCGCGCCTCGGGCTCATGAGGTCCGCCTGATCAACTATCGGGACAACCGCGTGCTCGGGCTGATCCGGAATGTCACCGAGCGTGTCACCGCCGCCGCCAAGGTCCATCGGCTGGCCTTCTTCGACACGCTGACCGGTCTGCCAAATCGGCAGCGTTTCCTGCGCGCGCTGCGCAGCGCTTTGAGCGACGCACAGCTCCAGGGAGGGCAGATCGCGCTGCTGTTTATCGATCTGGACTTCTTCAAACGCATCAACGACAACCTGGGCCACAGCACCGGAGACGTGCTGTTGAAATCTGTCGCATCCCGGCTGTCCGGGTGCATCCGCGGTTCAGACATGGTCTCCCCGACCGATGAAACAGAGCAAACACAGACGCTGGCCCGGGTCGGCGGGGACGAATTTGTGATCCTGGCACGCGGCATCCGCGACAAGAATGATGCCGAACGCATTGCTGTCCGTGTCCACGAAGCGCTACGCAGCCCATTCAGCCATCTCGGACGTGAGTTCGTGGTGACTCCGAGCATCGGCATCGCTATCTACCCGCAGGACGGCGCGGACGCCGAGGCGCTGATGAAGAATGCGGATACCGCGATGTATGAGGCCAAGACGGCCGGCCGCAACACGCAACGGTTCTATTCCGAATCCATGAGCCTGCGATCGATGGAGCGACTCGATCTGGAGCTAAAATTGCGCAAGGCTGTGGAGCATGGCGATCTGGCACTCCATTATCAGCCAAAGATTGATCTCAACAGGGGTGGCATTTCCGGCGTCGAGGCCCTGCTGCGCTGGGATCATCCGGAGGAAGGGCCGATCTCGCCCGCGCGGTTTATCCCGCTGGCGGAAGAAACCGGTCTGATCGCTCCGATTAGTGAATGGGTCATTACCCAGGCCTGCGAACAATCTCGCGCCTGGGCTGCCGCCGGTCTGGCACCCTTCCCCATCGCCGTCAATGTGTCCAGCCAGCTGTTCACCTTCGGCAATCTGGCCACCATGATCTGGGGCGCGATCTGCAACAGCGGCATCGATGCATCCAGCCTCGAACTCGAGATCACCGAAAGCCTTTTCTTGCAAGACCTGGCGCAGATCCACGAGACGCTGAAAGAGATCCAGCAGATGGGTGTAGCGCTGGCAGTGGACGACTTCGGCACCGGGTACTCTTCATTGAGTTATCTGAAGCGCCTGCAAGTGGATGCGCTCAAGATCGATCAATCCTTTATCAAGGACGTCAATATCGATACCGACGATCGGGCTATCTGCTCTGCCATCGTCGCGATGGGCCACAGCCTCGGCCTGAAGGTCATCGCCGAGGGTGTCGAGACACGGGAGCAGTTGAGCACTATCCGCGCCATCGGCTGCGATGAAGCGCAGGGATTCCTGTTCAGCCGCGCCGTCCCCGCTGTGCAGATAACCGAATTTGTGAGTGACGACCTTGCCCGACTGCTAAAGGATCACGCGCCGGATTCCGGCGACGCGAGCCGCGCTGACCCGTCGGGCTCGCGACGCTCGAGATAATCAGGAGATCGACATGCTGGATCAGACTGCGCTGGACAACATCCGCGCTCTGCAGCGTCCCGGCCAACCGGACCTGTTGACGCGGATCATCGACACCTACAGCCGCAATGCCGACGCACTGGTCAAGGCCTTGCATCGGGCATTGCAGGATGGCGACGTGGACCAGGTACGCCGCCACGCGCACACGTTCAAATCGGCCGCGGCCAATCTTGGCGCGAGCCGTCTTTCGGAGTTGTGCCGGCAGATGGAAGAACAGGCCCGCGCCGGCGACCTGGCACAGGAAACAAACCTGTTCGAGGAAATCCATACCGAGCACGAGCGGGCCTTGACCGCGTTGGCGGCTGAACGCAGCGCATCGCCCGATGCGTCTGGCGACGGTGATCAGGCCGCCTCGGCCTGAGTGATCGAGCTGTTGAAGATCTGGTGAAGATGCCGGGTCGGGACAATACCAGGCGTTTGCGGCGAACCCTGTGGGGGCTTAGCAGTCTCGTGGTTCACTACCTTGAACAGATGCAGCCAGCAGTCAGCCTTGGCTGATCCGGTACTTTTTCATTTTCTCTACCAGCGTGGTACGCCTTACGTTGAGAAGACGTGCTGCGCCGGCGATGACGCCGTCGCTGTCGCTGAGCGCACGCAGGATCAAAGACCGTTCGATGCTGGCGAGATAATCCTTGAGTGTCACATTGGGTCCGGGCAGCCCGAAGTCCTGAGGCATCGGGCCCGCCGATCGTGCCTGATCCAGCGACTGCCGATCCGCACCCCGGATCGGTACGTTCCTGGTAAAGCGATCCGGTAGTTGTCCGATATCGACTGTGCTACCCGGGTAAAGGACGCATAGCCGCTCGAGCAGATTGGCCAGCTCGCGAATGTTGCCGGGCCAGGCACTGTCGCGGAGGACGCGCAATGCCCCCGGGGTGAGTTCGATGGTGTCCAGCCCGGAGCGCTCGCACCGTTGCATGATGGTGCCGGCGAGCAGCCCGAGGTCGTCGATGCGATCCCGCAGCGCCGGCATCTCGATCGGAAAGACATTCAGTCGGTAATAGAGATCCGCGCGGAAGCGGCCGTCGGCGATCATTGCCTCCAGGTTACGGTGCGTCGCGGCTACAATCCGCACATCGCATGACCGACTCTTGTTGCTGCCGACCCGCTCATACCGGCGCTCCTGCAAGACCCGCAGCAGCTTGACCTGCATCGGCAGGCTCATATCGCCGATTTCGTCGAGAAACAGCGTGCCGCCCTGGGCCATCTCGAAACGACCCGCGCGCGAAGAGATAGCGCCGGTAAACGAGCCTTTCTCGTGACCGAACAATTCACTCTCCATCAACTCCGCGGGGATCGCGCCACAGTTGACCGGGACGAAGGGTTGCTCCCGGCGTGGCGAGAGATCGTGGATACTGCGTGCGGCCCACTCTTTTCCGGTACCGGACTCGCCAGTGATCAGTACAGTGCTATCGACTCCGGCCACTTGTCCGATCAGACGACGTATGGCAACCATCCGCGGCGAATCGCCGGTCGGCATGTAGGGCGTTACCGATGCGCCGGATACCGGCGCCAGCGGTGTCTGTACAGCGCACACAACCCGGTGCGCGGGGTCAACGCCATCCTGATCGGCTGGCCGCTCCGTGGCTCTGGTGGTTTGTCGATCTGTGTTCATCGGCGATTCCGTTCGACTGCGGATGTCTGGCAGGCTCAATCCCTGTTCCCGGTGCATCCTGGTGTCGTCCATTGAAAGCGATCACGACTGATCACGCAGTGCTGGATGTCGACCGCCCTTGCTCGCGAAACGTGATCTGGCTCACATAATCGCGCGGTAAAATCGGCGTTTTTTACGGCGCATCCGGTCAACCGATGGGGCCTACAGGCCACAGGCGATAGCAGCTGACGGCCTCATCACAGGTATCGC
>JBATKC010000121.1:0-2926 GCA_049669065.1 Gammaproteobacteria bacterium | reverse complement strand
GTTGAAGGAGGGGCGCTATGAAGAAGCGCGCGCGGCCTTCCAGCAGTACCTGGTGGATTACCCGAACAGCGACCTGGCCGGCCACAGCCAGTACTGGCTGAGTGAGACCTATTACGTCAGCCAGGATTACAAGGCGGCGCTGCCTGCCTTCCGTAAGGTGGTCACGAACTATGGCAGCTCGCGCAAACTGCCCGACGCGCTGCTGAAGATCGGCTATTGCCAGGTCGAGCTGGGCGAGCTGGGCGCTGCCCGCAAGACCCTGGCTGACGTCGTCCGCCAGTATCCGGAGACCACGGCCGCGCGGCTGGCGAGCCAGAAGCTCGAGCAGATCGGCGCCGGCTGAACGGATGGCCGGACCGCGCTGGCGAACCGGCATCGATGGCAATCCCGATGGCTGAAGTGGCGAACAGGGGCTCGCCGGTCGCAGAGCGGCTCAAGATCACCGAGATCTTTTTGTCCCTGCAGGGCGAGGCCACGACCGCCGGGTGGCCGACCGTGTTTGTGAGACTCACGGGTTGTCCCTTGCGCTGTGTCTACTGTGATACTGCGTATGCCTTTCACGGCGGCGAGTGGATGGCATTCGAGCAGATCCTCGAGACGGTCGAGTCTCACGGCGTGCAGCACGTCTGCGTGACGGGCGGTGAGCCTCTTGCCCAGCGCGCTTGCCCCGACCTTCTGTCGCGCTTGTGCGATGCCGGTTATCAGGTGTCGATCGAGACCAGCGGGGCGCTGGATATCTCCTCGCTCGATCCGCGTGTGCAATGCGTGCTGGATCTGAAAACGCCGGGTTCCGGAGAATCCGAACGCAACCGTTGGGAGAATCTCGCCAGCTTGCGGTCGTCTGACGTAGTGAAATTCGTGATCTGTGACCGCAGGGATTATCAATGGGCAGTCGAGTTGATCCGACGCGAGCATCTGGCCGAGCGCGCGAGCGTGTTCCTGTCGCCCAGCTGGGGCCAGCAGGATGCGGCTGAGCTGGCGGGATGGATGCTGGCCGACCGCGTGCCGGCGCGTCTTCAGGTTCAGCTCCACAAGATTTTGTGGGGCGAGGCACCGGGGCGATGACGCGCGCCGGATCGGACCGGCGGGCGGTGGTGCTGGTCTCCGGCGGTCTCGACTCGGCCACCGTCCTGGCCATGGCCAGGGCCGGAGGATACCAATGCTACGCCCTCAGTTTCGATTACGGTCAACGTCATCGGGCTGAACTGAAAGCGGCGGCCCGGCTGGCCGCGGAACTGGGCGCGGTCGAACACCGGACGATGAGTATCGACTTCGCCGGCATCGGCGGATCGGCCTTGACCGACCCCGACATCGAGGTCCCCTTACAGGCCAGCGCCGGTATCCCCGTCACCTACGTCCCGGCGAGGAATACGGTGTTTTTGTCGCTGGCATTGGGCTGGGCCGAGGTGCTGGACGCGGAAGCGATCTTTATCGGCGTCAACGCGGTGGATTATTCCGGTTACCCGGATTGCCGACCGGCGTACATCGGCGCGTTCCGCAAGCTGGCGCGTCTGGCGACAAAGGCCGGCGTCGAAGGGGCACCACTGACGATCGAGACACCGCTGATCACGATGAGCAAGGCGGAGATCATCAAAGAAGGAATCGCGCTGGGCGTCGACTTTGCGCTGACCGTATCCTGTTACCAGGCTGATACGGAAGGGCGGGCGTGTGGCCGCTGCGATTCCTGCCGTCTGCGCCGTGCCGGGTTTGAGGCGGCCGGCATCGACGACCCGACCTGCTACTCTCCGGACAGCTAGCGCGGCGGACTTACGGCGGTCCGAATGCAGTCAGGCGCACCCCGTCCCGGGATGCGGTGAGCAAAGTCCCGGGGTGCACCTCGTTCCATTGGAGCACCGGCCCGAGCGGCTCGGAGACCACAACCACGCTGCCTTCGGGGATCGCGCCAAAGGCCGGATCGACCTCCTGGAGCACGTCCAGATCGGTGGCGTAGTAGAGGCTGCGCGGTTCGCCTTCGCTCGCATAACGCACCGCGTAGAGATTTTCGCCGTCCGCCACCGCGATACTGAAATGCAGCGCGCCATCGATGCGCTTTTGTACCAACAGTTCCTCGACCTTGCCGACGGTACGGGCGAGGGCCTCGGCGGGGTTGTTCTGCAGTCCGAACGTCAGCGCAAGATAGAACAGGATTTCGGAATCGGTCGAGCCCTGGATCTCGTCAAACAGATCTTCGTCGATCCGCATCATCAACTCGCGCCGGATCCGGTGGAATTGTGGGATCAGCCCGTTGTGCTGGAATAGCCATCTCCCAGAGCGGAACGGGTGACAGTTGCTGCGCTGGATCGCCGTCCCGGTAGCCGCGCGGACGTGAGCCATGAACATGTGCGAACGGATGTGCGAGGCGAGCGAGCGGAAGTTCTCGTCGTTCCAGGCCGGGCGCACATCACGGTACACGCCCGGGGTACCCAGATGGCTGGAGTACCAGCCGGCTCCGAAGCCGTCCCCGTTGGTCGGTTCGACGCTTTCGACAGCGCTATGGCTCTGCACCAGCAGCGAATGCTGGGCATCCACCAGCGGCAGACTCATCGGGATGGCCGGGCCGACATAGGCGATCCAACGACACATGATTTGACCCTCGCTCGGAGAACAACAACAAGAAAACTAGCAGAAACCGGACCCCGGTTGGGGGCGGTCGGGCGGGTTCCTGCACCGCCGCAATTCCGCTAGAATACGCGACTCCCTGGAGGGCCGTTAGCTCAGTTGGTAGAGCATCGGACTTTTAATCCGCTGGTCGTAGGTTCGAATCCTACACGGCCCACCAATCCCTCTCGGTGTATTCCGGTCACATGGTTTACACCTTATTCCGGACACATAGTTAACACTTTGTCCGGGACGAACGGATTGGGGCCGGGTTCCGCCCGGCCCTGTTCATTGTCGAAGTATCCCAGATCGTAATCCAGGAAGGAGA
>JBATKC010000120.1:0-6079 GCA_049669065.1 Gammaproteobacteria bacterium | reverse complement strand
CGGTAAACGGGACCGGCAGGCGGCCGGGTTGGGCGCCAAGACGTTGCAGCGCCATGCGGCCGGCCAGGCCGGACAGCTCCAGCGCGGTGTGGGCGCTGCGCTTTATCTGATCGATGCGTTTGCCGAGTTTTGCACTCAGACCCTGCTCGGTCTTGCGATAGCGCGCTTTCTCCATCGGCTCCCAGCTGGCCCGCAGCGTCTGGTCTTCCTGAGTCCGGTTCAGGGTGCTCAACATCAGCCGCACCAAGGTGGCGCCGTCGCAGTAGGCATGGTGGATCTTGCTGTAGAGCGCAAAGGAACCGTCCTCCAGCCCTTCGATGACATGCATCTCCCACAGCGGGCGCTGCCGATCGAGCAACATCGAGTGCAGTCTGGCGACCACATCCATCAGCTGCTTGCGGTCACCCGGGGCCGGCAAGCGCGTCTGGCGCAGGTGATAATCGATATCGAAATGTTCATCATCGACCCAGCTCGGTATGCCGAGCATCGAGCCTTCGAGACGCATATTGAAGGGCGGTCCTGGCGGTCGCTGGCGCAGCGCGTCGACCAGATCGGCGACATAGTCACCAGCATAGTCCTGCGGCGGGCTGAAAATCTGTAACCCGGCGACGTGCTTCGGGCTGTCGGCCGTCTCGGTGGCGAGAAACGCGTAATCGTAAAAAGACAGACTCGGCATGATGGCCTCGACCCGTGGCTCTAGGGCGCCCTCATCAGACTGCGCCGTGTGGAAAGACAATAAACCATTATAGACCGGTGCCGGATACCGTTGCCGATGGCGACGGCCAAGGCTTAGCGTGAGATTGTTGCGCTGCGGCGTCATGCCGTATAGTCCGGCCAGCCCATGACGAAGGTAGATGACGTGACGCAACAAAACTTTCCCCATCTTCTGGCGCCCCTCGATCTGGGTTTTACCGAGCTTCGCAACCGCATGCTGATGGGTTCGATGCATACCGGTCTGGAGGACAAGGCGCGGGATTATCCGCGGCTCGCCGCGTATTTCGCCGAGCGCGCTCGTGGCGGTGTCGGGCTGATCGTCACCGGCGGGATCGCGCCCAATCGGGCCGGATGGGTCGCCCCGTTCGCCGGCAAGCTGAGTCGCCGGGGCGAAGTCGCTCGGCATCGCCTGATCACCGAAGCGGTGCATCGGGAAGACGGTCGGATCTGCATGCAAATCCTGCACGCGGGCCGCTATGGCTATCATCCGCTGACGGTGGCGCCGTCGGCGATCAAATCCCCGATCACACCGTTCAAGCCGCGCGCGCTCAGCGAACGTGGCGTCGAGAAACAGATCCGCGACTTCGTACGCTGCGCCAGCCTCGCCAGGGAGGCCGGCTATGACGGCGTCGAAGTGATGGGCTCGGAAGGCTATTTTATCAATCAGTTCCTGGTCACCAGGACCAACCATCGGCGCGACCGCTGGGGCGGGGATTTTCATGCGCGCAGCCGGTTGCCGGTGGAGATCGTGCGCCGGACCCGGGAGGCGCTGGGCGAGGATTTCATCATCATCTACCGGCTGTCCATGCTCGACCTGGTCGACGACGGATCAAGCTGGGAAGAAGTCGAGACCCTGGCCACGGACATCGAGGCCGCAGGCGCGACGCTGATCAACACGGGGATCGGCTGGCACGAGGCGCGCATCCCGACCATCGCCACGATGGTGCCGCGAGCCGGTTTCAGCTGGGTGACGCGCAAGCTCATGGGCAAGGTCTCGATCCCGCTGGTGACGACCAACAGGATCAATACGCCGTCGGTGGCTGAAGAAGTGCTGGCCAGGGGAGATGCCGACATGGTCAGCATGGCGCGTCCGTTCCTGGCCGATCCGGACCTTCCGCTCAAGGCGATGCAGGGCCGCGAGGACGAGATCAACGTCTGTATCGCCTGTAATCAGGCCTGTCTGGACCACGCGTTCAAAGGCAAGACCGCGTCCTGTCTGGTGAACCCGCGCGCTTGTCACGAGACTGAATTGAATTACCCGGCGACCCGTAAGCCGCGCCGGATCGCGGTGGTCGGCGCCGGTCCTGCCGGTCTGGCCTGCGCCACGATTGCGGCCGGTCGCGGCCACAAGGTGGTCCTGTTCGACGCGGCCTCGGCGGTGGGTGGACAGTTCAACATGGCAAAACGCATCCCCGGTAAAGAAGAGTTTCACGAGACGCTGCGGTATTTCTCGCGGCAGATCGATCTCACGAATGTCGACCTGCGTCTTGGTCATCGCGTGATGGGTGAGGAACTCATCGCCGAGGGTTTTGACCACGTCGTGGTCGCGACCGGCGTGGTGCCGCGCCGACCCGAGATCGATGGCATCGACCATGCAAAGGTACTGTCCTATGTGGATGTACTGCTCGGTGGCCGACCGGTCGGCGCGACCGTCGCCATCATCGGCGCCGGCGGCATCGGTTTCGATGTCGCCGAGTTTTTGTCCCATGCCGACGGTGCGCCTGCGGTGCCGGCGTTCAGCAGGGAATGGGGTATCGATATGAACCTGACCACCCGCGGCGGTGTTGCAGGGATCGATGCCCAGCCCACGCCGTCGCCAAGGACGATCTTTCTGTGTCAGCGCAAGAAATCCAAGCCCGGCGCCGGGTTGGGTAAGACCACCGGCTGGATCCACCGGACATCGATCCGCGCCCGAGGTGTCGAGACCCTGACCGGTGTGAGCTATGACAAGATCGATGATGCAGGTCTGCACATCACCATCGACGGGGCCCCGCGACTGCTTGAAGTGGATACCGTCGTCGTCTGCGCCGGTCAGGAGCCATTGCAGGCGCTGGCCTGGGAACTCGAGCGGGCCGGGATCAGTCACACTCTGGTAGGCGGCGCATTCGAGGCTCGAGAGCTGGATGCCAAGGCAGCCATCGATCAGGCCAGCAGACTCGCAGCGGAGCTTTAGGATCTATGCCGAGACGCAGGGCACATAGCGATCAACGTCGATGGCTGTATCACGCCACGTTCGTGCTTGTGGCGGCGGCATTGGTCGCGGGCTGTGAATTTCGCGCCAACGAAGATATCGACGTAGACGCCGGCACGGCCCACTCCGGCGACGGCATGACCATGAATGGCGATGTGACCATCGGCCGTAACGCGGACGCCAGCGGCAGCAGTTTCCGCACCATGAACGGCAGCATCACCATTAAGGACGGCGCCCGGGTCAGCGATTGCGCCACCGTCAACGGCACGGTCAACGTGGGTGCAGGTGCCGAGTCCGGGGATCTGAAGACCGTCAACGGCGATCTGGACCTGGGTCGCGATGCACGGGTCAAAGGCAGCATCAAGCTGGTCAACGGGACGGTGCGACTCAAGCAGGGCAGTTCGGTCAGTGGTGACATCGGCACGGTCAATGGCCGGATCGAACTGGTTGGCGCCGAGGTCGGTGGTGACCTGAGCAACGTCAACGGTGGCATGCTCGTCACCCGAGGCAGCCTGGTCCACGGCGGTCTCAGAATACGCGATGCAGACGGCGATCCGATGGGTGAGCCGCCACGGATCGTGATCGGAGCGGACTCGGAAGTCCGCGGCAAGCTGGAGTTCGAGCGCGAGGTCGAGCTGTTTGTTCATGAGTCGGCGCGGATCGGCCCCGTCAGCGGCGCGACCGCGGTATCATTCGCTGGTGACGAACCCGGCTAGCCCACCCAGCCAGCTTTCACTTTTCGACGCCGACGCCATCGAGCCGACGCTGCGCGTGCGGCGCAGCCGCAGGGCACGCCGGCTGGGTCTGCGCGTCTTCCCGCACGGTACGGTCGAAGTCGTAGTGCCGTTGCGGACCAATGCGCGTGAGGTCCAGGCCTTCGTGGATACTCACCGGGCCTGGATCCAGCGCACCCGGATCGAGATGGCGCGCTCTGGCCATGCCAGCGATATTTCACTGCCGCGGCAAATCGAATTCGCCCTGCGCCGCGAGCGACACGATGTGACCTATGTGCAGACCGGTGGTCGCGCGCGTCTCGAGCAATCTCCGGGCGGCGGCCTGGTGGTGCATGGTGATCCGGCCGAAAGGGACGCGCCCCGTCGTCTGCTGCGCAAGTGGGTGATCGACCGGGCCCGGGCGCTGTTGGTACCTGAGGTCGACCGGTTGGGGATGCAGACCGGGCTCAGGCCCAATGGCGTGCGCATCGGGCGTCAGCGCAGCCGTTGGGGGAGCTGCAGCAGCGAGGGCCGGATCAGCCTGAATTGCGGCCTGCTGTTTGTCCGGCCGGCGCTGGTCGACTATCTGCTGATCCACGAACTCTGCCATCTGGCGCACATGGATCATTCAGCGCGATTCTGGCGTCTGGTGGCGAAGCATCTGCCAAACTATGAGCCGCTGGAACGAGAACTGGCGGGTTCCTGGACGCAGGTGCCAGGATGGCTGTTCTACGACGACTGAGCCATCCAGTCCCGGCTGCTGTCGACAAAACGCAGCAACGTCTCGCGTCCGTTTGCAATCGCAGCCCGGACCCTGCCGCCGTCCGTGTCATAGCCGCCGAGATCCAGATCCGATGCCGGATAGAGCAAACGCGTGTGCGCCGGAACCGGAACGTCCTTGCCAAAGGGATAGCCCGATTTGAGTGAGCCGCGGGCATGACCCAGCACCGCCAGCACTCGGCTGGCACCGAGGGCGAAGGCGGCATCCACCGGGGTCCGCATCAGCCAGGCGCCATCGAACGCGACACGCCCCTTTACCCGAATAGTCGTGGAGTAGGGGCCCGGGACAAAACAGGAGCCCAGCACTGCATCGACCAGACGCTCGTCATCATCACGCGTCAGCACGCGGCGCCGACGCTGACCGCGCTCGATCAGCGTTACCGGGATCGCTACCGGCAAGGACAGATCGGGCAGCCTGAGGTCGCCGAAGGCCCGTTCGAGCACTTCACTGACGATGTCGCTCATCCGCCATGGCCATTGACCGCGCAGGATCATCTCCGGGCGCAACACCCGGGCGCCGGTCGCTGCCAGCCATTCGGCGGCCATGATGTGCTGACGACCGCTGGCGATAAAGGCCGCGACGATCGCGCCGGAACTGGCACCCGCGACATATTCCGGCTCCACACCAATCTCGCGCAGACCCTCGGCGACGCCGACGTGAAACGCTGCGCGGCCCGCGCAACCCTCAAAGGCGAGGCCTAGGCCCATCGCGGCTCAGCCAACGAACAGGTCCTGAGCCAGCTCCGCGCCGGGCGCCACGGCATAGGGCGAGAAATCGCTGACTCCCGCCTCGGCGAGGACTTCCTCGTCGATCAGGAAGCGGCCGCTTAGTTTGCGGCTATCGCGGATCAACACGCAGTGAGCGGCGTCGGCCATGATCGCCGGCTTGCGGCACTGCTCCGGCGCGATGGCGCCACCGAGCATGCGCAAGGCAGCCGTATCGATCACCGTCCGGGGCCAGAGTGCGTTCACCGCCAGCCCCTGATCAGCAAACTCCGCCGCCATGCCCAGCACGCACATGCTCATGCCGTATTTGGACATGGTGTAGGCGGTGTGATGCTGAAACCACTTTGGGTCCAGGTTCAGCGGCGGCGCCAGATTCAGGATATGTGGATTGTCCGCCTGTAACAGCGCGGGCAGACACGCTTGCGAGGTCAGGAAGGTACCGCGCACGTTGACCCCGAACATCAGATCGAAGCGCCGTGAAGGCGTATCGAGCGTGCCGGTGAGATTGATCGCGCTGGCGTTGTTGACGAGGATGTCGATGCCGCCGAATTTGTGCATGGTCTTGTCAACAGCGCCGCGGATCTGCTGCTCGTCGCGGATATCCACCTGCAATGGCAGCGCTTCACCGCCGGCCGTTTCGATCTCCTCCGCCACGGTAAAGATCGTCCCCTCGAGTTTCGGATGGGGCTTGGCCGTCTTCGCGGCGATCACTACCGCGGCCCCGTCCCTGGCCGCGCGCAGCGCGATGGCGCGTCCGATCCCGCGGCTGCCGCCGCTGATAAATACCACCTTTCCGGCGAGTGTTTCTGTCACAAATCAGCTCCGTCTGTTGGATCCGGACCCATGGCCCGGAGGATAGCCGGCAGCGCCACGCCGCCTGGCTGCGAAAATACGAAATCAGCCGCTTCTGTCAGCGACGTCGGTTGGGGATTGATCTCGACCACCACCGCACCGC